>JANXQO010000164.1 GCA_025353485.1 Chitinophagales bacterium | reverse complement strand
CATTAAAAAAAAATTATAGCGGTATAAAAAATTCTATTCTCATTTCAAAACACCAGGTTATCTCTTCACTAAAACTACAATTACAGTCAGTAGAAAATAATTCGATGCTTTACTATAATGAATTAAAAAAGCTTCAGGAGCGAATTCAGACCATTGAGAAAAATAAAGGAATAGACTATGAAAAACAAAAGGATACTAAGGATGATGAAAACTGGGAAGAGCTTTATTACCAGATATATGAGGATAAAGAAAAAATGGAAAATGAATTAGACCTTACCAATCAAAAACTACAGGAAACCGAAAGCCATGTGAATGAATTAAAAAAAATGCAATCATTATGGAAAGAAAAGCGAAGCGAACTGGAAAATGAATTAAATCAGGCACATACGTTACAAAATAAAATCGGAGAATTGCAACGTAATCTTGAAGGTGCAGCAGGGAGAGAGCAGGAGTTACAGCAACAATTAGAAGTACAAAAAGAGCTACAGAAAGACTTTGAATTATTACAGCAGCAATACGCTTATACACAGAGTGAGGCGGATGAATTAAGGAACAGGATGAAAGAAATAAATAACAGGGATATTGTATTACAACAAAAGATTAATCGCTTAACCGAGCTTGAAAGCACCATTGAAATATCAGAATTTGAGAAAAGGGAGATTAGAAAAAGTATAGAAGAAATTATTTTAGAAAATGAAGCACTGGCCGCTAAGTTACAGGAGCTTCAGGATAAATTAAATACGGAAAAGTATGCATAATTGGAGTATAAAATAGTTACAAAATACTTGCAAACAATAAATCAATTTCATACTTTTCCTACTAAAACTTACACTTATGAACTTTCAAACAATGACTAAACAAAGAAAATTTGTTTTAATCGCCGCCGCAATAGGTATAATATCAATGTTTTTGCCGTGGATTAATTTTGGATTTCTGGGAAGTATAAATGGAATGCATGGGGAAGGTATTATTGTTTTTTTAGGCCTCGCAGTTGCAGGAGTACTGGCTTTTATGGGAGACCAGACAAAAAATATTGAGAAATCATTATGGATGGGTACTTTAATTGCCGGAGGTATTTCGGCTTTGCTTATGGTGTATTATTTTATAAGAATGCTATCAAATGGCGGGCTTAGCGTTCTGGGTTTTGGATTTTGGCTGGCATTGTTAGCTTCAATTGGTGTTGTTTTAGCAGCATATATGTTCCGTACACCAGGTGATAATTTCAAAGATGGTTTTGATAGTTTAAAAAAAGATATCGGAACCAAAATGAACAGCACTACAGACTCTGGAAATACAAATTCAGGAAGCAATACAGGCAACACTAATCCTCCTCTCTGATTTTTTTTTTGATAAAAATTATATGAGCCCTGAATATTCGGGGCTTTTTTATTACACCATAATTGCTACCTGTTATACATTTGTAACAATTATAGTAATGCATAAGATTAAAAAATGACAGAAATAAATATTGCAGATATAAGGAAAGAGTATAAACTACAGTCACTTTTAGAAAAGGATGCAGACCCGGATCCTGTAAAGCAATTTCAACAATGGTGGAACGAAGCTATACTAAGTAATATTGAAGAACCAAATGCAATGACGCTTGCTACAAGCGATAAACACGGAAAACCATCAGCCAGGATTGTTTTACTAAAAGGGCTGAGTAATGATGGCTTTGTTTTTTTTACAAATTATGAAAGCAGGAAAGGAAATGAATTAAAAGAAAACCCACAGACTTCCCTTTTATTTTTTTGGAAAGAGCTGGAAAGACAGGTAAGGATAGAAGGAACTGTAACAAAAACCAGTGAAGAAAAAAGTGCAGAATATTTTTTAAGCAGACCGGTATTAAGCAAAATAGGTGCATGGAGTTCTCCGCAAAGCAGTGTTATACAAAGCCGTGATGACCTGGAAAAGAATGTAGTAAAATATCAACAGCAATTTAGTGATGGGCTAATTCCCAAACCACCACATTGGGGAGGCTATATTGTAAAGCCAACACTTTTTGAATTCTGGCAGGGACGGGCCAACAGATTACATGATCGTTTACAATATACCCTCAATAATGATAAATGGATAATAGAAAGATTGGCGCCGTGAGGTGTAAATAAAGTAAAAAAAGTAGATAAGGTATATAAAGTGTTTATATTACAAAATACTTTTTATACAATATATACTTTATACGGCTGGCTCTATGCCTCCTTTTTAACAGCCGTTTTCTTTGCAGTTTTGGATGTTCTTGTTTTTCCAAATGAACCTTTAAAGGTTTTTCCTTTTTTGGTTTTTTTATCTCCACGTCCCATATACTTATATTTTTTTTGTCCCGATAGCTATCGGGATTGATTTTTAAAATAAAAAAGCAAGATACAAATTGCATCTTGCTTTTAATGATTTGCCAGGAGTTATATCTTACCTGATAATTCTTTACCTGCCTTAAATTTAGCCACTTTCTTAGCTTTAATTTTAATAACCGCACCTGTTTGTGGATTACGGCCATTACGGGCAGCTCTTTTGCTAACAGAAAATGTACCGAAACCAACTAAGGTAACTTTGCCACCACCTTTTAAAGTTTTGGTAACTGCTGTAACAAAAGAATCTACAGCAGCGTTTGCCTGGGTTTTTGTAACACCTGCATCATCGGCAATTTTTGCAATTAATTCAGCTTTGTTCATAGTAAAAAGTTTAATTTTTTATCAACAGCAAATATAGACGGTTTTTTATTGCAACCAAATTTTTTATGCTATTTTTTAAAAATATAATAATCTCTTCAAATCCGCATGTGGCAAG
>JANXQO010000126.1 GCA_025353485.1 Chitinophagales bacterium | reverse complement strand
CCGTAATGCACATCCACATACAAGCGCCAGCGGAAAACTGGCGATGATACACAATGGTATCATTGAAAATTATGGCCAGTTAAAAAAAGAATTACTTAATAAAGGTTACGCATTTACCAGTGATACCGATACAGAAGTATTACTGAATTTTATTGAGGAGATAAAGAAAAATAATAAATGTTCTTTAGAAGAAGCGCTGCGGATCGCATTAAAAAGAGTTGCAGGAGCTTATGTTATTTTATTGCTTGATGCTGATAACCCTGATACAATTATTGCTGCAAGAAAAGGAAGCCCTCTTGTAATTGGTATTGGTAAGGGAGAACATTTTCTTGGCTCCGATGCTACGCCAATGCTTGAATATACCAAAGAAGTTGTGTATGTAAATGATTATGAAGTTGCGATTGTAAAGGCAGACGAATTGATCCTTAAAAATTTAGGAAATGAAAGGCAAACGCCTTACATAACCAGGCTGGATATGGAACTGGCAGCAATTGAAAAAGGGGGTTACGATCATTTTATGCTGAAGGAAATTTTTGAACAGCCAAATACAATTTATGATTGCCTGCGTGGACGGTTAGATGCAAAGGCAGGCACGATAACAATGAAAGGTGTTCAGGATAATATTGAACAGCTTATTAATGCAAACAGGATAATTATTATTGCCTGCGGAACAAGCTGGCATGCAGGTTTAATTGCTGAATATGTAATAGAAGAGTTATGCAGAATACCTGTTGAGGTTGAATACGCTTCTGAATTCAGATACCGCAATCCCATCATAAATAAAGGTGATGTGATCATTGCCATTTCTCAAAGTGGCGAAACGGCAGATACATTGGTTGCCATAGAAAAAGCAAAAGAAAATGGTGCAATAATTTTTGGAATTGTAAATGTAGTTGGCTCATCCATTGCCCGTATATCACATGCAGGAGCGTATACACATGCAGGACCGGAAATTGGCGTTGCCTCTACAAAAGCCTTCACAGCACAGCTTGTTGTGTTAACGATGATCGCATTAAAAATTGCAAAAGAAAAAGGAACTGTAAGTGAAGAATATTATTCAAAATTACTTTTTGAACTGGAGGATGTTCCGGAAAAAGTGGAAGTGCTTTTAAAAAATGTAGAGGAGATAAAAACCATTGCTGAAAAATATAAAGGGGCAGCTAATGCATTATTTCTGGGAAGAGGATATAACTTTCCGGTAGCCCTGGAAGGTGCTTTAAAGCTTAAAGAAATTTCTTACATTCATGCAGAAGGTTATCCTGCAGCAGAAATGAAACATGGACCTATTGCATTGGTAGATGAAAATCTTCCCGTAGTTTTTGTTGCAACCAAAGATGCTTATCATGCAAAAATTGTAAGCAATATCCAGGAGATAAAAGCACGCAAAGGAAAAGTGATTGCAATAATTTCAGAAGGTGATGAAATTATTCCCGGTATGGCAGACGATGTATTTGTTGTGCCGCCTGCAGATGAAATAATTGCTCCGATGATAAGCGTGATACCATTGCAGCTTCTCTCCTATTACATCGGTGTTGCAAAAGGATGCGATGTTGATAAACCAAGGAATCTTGCTAAGTCAGTTACGGTTGAGTAGTAATAAGTGATAAGTGATGAGTTGATTAGTGATCAGTGATAAGGTTATTACATTTATTTTATTAAATTGAATAATACTAAGTACTGTTCGAATGAGTATGGACCAAACTCCGAATAAATCAGTCTCAAGAAGCTTTACTGAATTAGTGGTATGGAAAAAAATGAGGCAATTAAAAATTAAAGTTCAAAAAATAGCCAAAGATTTCCCTTCATAAGAAAAATTCAGGTTAATAGATCAGGTAATTCGTAGTGCAAGAGGAGTAAATGCTGCAATTGCAGAGGGACATGGACGTTATACATTTCCTGATCGTATTCATTATGGCATTATAGCACGTGGTTCTTTGAGTGAAACTTATAATCATCTTATTGATGCATATGATTGTACATATATTACATTAGAAAAACTAACCGAATTAAAAGATTATATAAATGAAATAGAAAAAATATTGAATGGATATATTAATTGGCTAAGAGATGAATTAAAAAAAATAAAAACATAAAGATTTATTTTTTATAACACTTTATGTTTGATCACTCATCTCCGATTACTCATAACTGATCACTAATAACGCATCACTGATAACTGGCCCCATGAACATTATAACAAAACATCCGGTAAATAATTTAGGCTACGGTTTTATTAATAAAAAATATCTGCCCAAAGCAAAAGATGAATATCATCTGCGTTACATTCAAAATAATAAAGGAGTTACCTACCGCAAGCTAACCGGTTTAGAAAAACAAACTTTACTAAAGAATGGAAATAATTCTGATGACTGGAGTAAAATATTGGTTTCAGAAGCATTTGATCCCCGCCTGGTAAATAATTGCAAATTCTTTGGGCTTATACGCATTGGAAAATTAGAACCATTATACCTTGAGTTCCATAACCTGAGAATGCGGGTAGGCTTGTATAACAGCACTATCATCAGTTGCGATTTTGGAGATAATGTATGCATTGATAATGTCTCTTATTTAAGTCATTATATAATTGGCAATGAAGTGATGATTGCCAATGTAAATGAATTGGCAACTACTGATTATTCAAAATTTGGAAATGGAATATTAAAGGATGGAGAAAATGAAGATGTGAGGGTTTGGATGGAAGTATGTAATGAGAATGGCGGAAGAAAAGTTTTGCCATTTGATGGCATGCTGCCGGGAGACGCATACCTGTGGAGCAAATACACTGATGATGAAGAATTGCAAAAAAAATTTATACAGTTTACTGAAAAGCAATTTGATAAACAAAGAGGATACTATGGAATGGTTGGCGACAGAACTGTTATAAAAAACTGCAAGATCATAAAAGATGTTCGCATTGGCACTGATGCCTATTTAAAAGGCGCTAATAAATTAAAAAATTTAACGATCAGCAGTGATAAAGACCGTACATCGCAGGTAGGCGAAGGATGTGAACTGGTGAATGGAATAGTAGGTTACGGCTGCCGCATTTTTTATGGCGTAAAGGCTGTTCGTTTTGTAATGGCTTCCCATTCACAATTAAAATATGGTGCCCGCCTTATCAATTCTTATCTGGGTAATAATTCTACCATTTCCTGCTGCGAAGTTTTAAACTCTCTTATTTTTCCTGCGCATGAGCAGCATCATAATAATTCATTTTTATGTGCTTCAACAGTTATGGGACAAAGTAATATTGCTGCCGGCGCTACCATCGGTAGCAATCATAACAGCAGGAGCGCAGATGGTGAAATTGTTGCGGGGCGTGGGTTCTGGCCTGGGTTGTGTGTAAGTTTAAAACACAATTCAAAATTTGCCACGTTTACTATATTAAGTAAAGCTGATTATCCCGCAGAGCTGAATATTTCTATTCCCTTTTGTTTGGTTAGTAATGATGTTGCTAATGACAAGCTTATTGTAATGCCGGGCTATTGGTTCATGTATAATATGTATGCACTCGCCCGCAATACCTGGAAGTATTTTGACAGGGATAGAAGAACAGAAAAAATTCAAACAATAGAATATGATTACCTGGCACCGGATACCATAAATGAAATTTTTGATGCCATTAAAATTATGCGTAAACTATCTGCAGATAAAGAGGGCTGTTACTACGTTGATGGATTTGAAAACAGCCAGCGCAAAGTGCAAATAGTAAAATTGCCTGAAGCCCTGAAATTATTTACTAACCTTATTATGTATTATGGAACTACACAGCTTTTAGAACACGCCAGCAAAAATAATTTCTCTTCTTTTGAAGAATTTAAAAAAAGCCTTTCTTCCAAAATAACAAGAAGCAAATGGATAAATGCAGGCGGACAATTGATGACAACCACAAATGTAGAAAAAATAAAACAAGAGGTAAAAACAGGTAAGATACAAAGCTGGCAACAGTTGCATGAAATGTATAAGAAGACCGGGATAGATTATCCTTCAGATAAACGGGAACATGCTTATACTTCCTTACTTGAAGTTTTAAACATCACTTCAAAACAATTTACTAAAGATATATTTAAGAATGTTTTGCAAAATACGGTTAGTGTAAAAGAATGGATGTGCAAGGGCATTTATAAATCGCGGGAAAAAGATTATACAAATCCTTTTCGCAAGATGGTGTACGATACTAAAAAAGAAATGGAGAAAGTGATCGGCAAAATAGAGGACAATACTTTTATCCAGCAGCAATTAGGTGAGCTTGATACATTTAAAAAGAAAGTAAAAGAAGTTATAAAAAAGATGGAGCTATAAAAAACCTGTTCCTGATAGTCCCGGATAATTATAAAAAAAAAGCACTCCCCTGGGAATGCTTTCATAAAACATTTATTCTAAATTATTAATTCGTAGTATCTTCTGAGTTAGTATTATCATTCATCTTGTTCATATTCTGAAGCATCTTTGATGCAGAATCCATTCCGTTATTCATTTTATCCATTTCGTTGTTATTCATATTTTTCAATTTATCACCACCCGGCATAGCATCTTTAGTAAACGCCACCTTCCATGCACCGCCTTCTTTCTTTAAAGTATAGTTAATTGTTTCGCCTGATTTTTTATTTTTTACAGGAACGGTCGCTTTATCGCCGTCAATTTTTGCGTCACCAAACTCCATGTTACTCTTATCATAGGTTGTATCTTTTACATCCTTTGGAGCCATAGACATCATCATTTGTATCATACCCAGCATTGCTTCGCTGTCTTTGGTGGCATATTTTTTTGCTCCTTCAATATCTCTCTTGGAGAGAGCATCAATAAAGCTCATCAAAACTCCTTTGGGATCGCTGCTATTGCTGTTACAGCCAATCAGGCCAAAAGCAAAAAGGATTATTGCAGATAGAATAATTTTTTTCATAATAGTTTAATTTTAGTTTATCAGAGCAAATGTAAATGTATTTTTTAAACAGTAATAAAATACACCGATTATTATTGGAACCTTATTCTCTTTTTTTCTTCGCAGAACTTATTTAAAAATAAATTATCTACTGCAACAAATTCAAACTTATTTATTCTGGATGTAGAAAAAATTATTTGGTTACCGGTGGCTGCACTTATTGCTTTGCTTACAAATTCTGCACAATACATCCTGTCGTTGGTAGCAAGATCAAACTTCATATCAAACATAAGCCCTTTATTGTACCATGCTTTTACAATGCTATCCAATTTATTTATTTCTGCTCCAGTAAATTTAAAACTAAAAATACCAATACCCCGATTCTCTTCCGGATTACAAAATAGCTCCAGTGGATCTCTTCTTAATTTTTCATCAGGATTCCATTCTCCACCCAAAGCATGATAAATAAAGATGGTATCATTTTCAATACTTGCTATTCCACAGTGAGAATATGTTTTATCTGTAAAAGAAAGTTGCCGTAAAGATTCGCTGGTAAAATCATTTCCTGTTCGCAGTATCATATCTCCCTGCTTTATCAATGGCTTCACTTTTTCAATAGATGCAAAAGCTCTTTCATATTTTAATTTTATTTCTTCAGAATCAACCGGAGTAATTTTTAACTGATTATATGTTGAAGGGTTATTACAGGCAATAGTAAAAAGAAGAAGGCAACCCGAAAGCCAACTGAAAGCCTTTGTCTGCCTAAAGAGAGAACTTAGCTTTGAAATAAATTTAATTTCTTTTTTAAGCATTCCATGAAATGAAAAACCCTCTGTCTCCCTAAAGGGAGAACTTAGAGTTGAAATAAATTTATTTTTTTTAATCATTCTAAGAAATGAAAATTTATAAGAAGATTATTGATGATAGATATTTAAAGAAACCCTCTGTCTCCCTAAAGGGAGAACTTAAGTTTGAAATAAATTTAATTTTTTTAAGCATTCCATGAAATAAAAATTTATAGAAGGGTCTATTGATGATAGATATTTAAAGAAGATGTGGAAGATAAAATATTTGGATATATTCTAAAGTACCGCCTCCTCTCTTTTGAGGAGAGGAGGAAGGGAGGTGAGGCTATTTCTGTTCCAGCATTTCTTTATTTTTCTCTTTATCGTATGCTCTGATAATTGCCTTAACTAATTTATGGCGAACCACATCATCTTCATCCAGTTCCACATGGCCTATACCTTCTATATTTTGTAATATTCTTACTGATTTTTCCAAGCCGCTTTTTATTTTTGGAGGGAGATCTATCTGTGTAACATCACCGGTAATAATTGCTTTTGCATTACCACCAATACGGGTTAAAAACATTTTTAATTGTCCGTCGGTTGAGTTTTGTGCCTCATCTAAAATAATGAATGCATTATCAAGTGTGCGGCCACGCATATAGGCTAATGGGGCAATTTCAATGGTACGTGTGGTCATATAATAACCAAGCTTATCAGCAGGAATCATATCATCTAATGCATCGTACAAAGGACGCAGATACGGATCAATTTTTTCTTTAAGATCACCAGGTAAAAAACCAAGGTTCTCTCCTGCTTCTACTGCCGGGCGTGTTAAGATGATCTTTTTTACTGCTTTATTTTTTAATGCTCTTACTGCCAAAGCAACAGCAGTATAGGTTTTGCCCGTACCCGCAGGGCCAATAGCAAAAACAATATCATTCTTTTCAATGGACTGAACCATTTTCTTTTGGTTAGCAGTGCGTGCTCTCACCGTTTTGCCATTAGGGCCAAAAACCAAAATGTCGTTAGGATTTTTTTCTTTAAAATTATCTATCACAGTTTCATCATCACCACCGAGAATCTGCTCAAGATAATTCTCACTCATCTGTCCATTGCGTTCAAGATATTGAACAGCAAGCCCGATCTTTTCCTTAGCATCTTCAATTTGTTCCGGTGCACCGCTAAGTTTAATTTGTGTGCCTCTGCTCAGGATTTTAAGGCGGGGGAATTTTTTCTTAAGGATATCAAGTTTTCCGTTATTAACTCCAAAAAAATCAATAGGGTTAACGGTTTCAAGGTTAATGATAGTGTCAGTCAATAGTTTTCATTTTATATTTCACAATCCCTGCTTACGTGCAGGCAACTTTGGTATCGGCAATGTATCAACTGCCTTATTCAAATTTATAATAAAAAAAAATCTATACTAAATTACTTATACACATGTGGTTGAAAAAGTTAAATAGCGCTTACTATATTATTGCATTTTCCAATCAGGTATTCTGCCCGGCGTATAGGGTGCACCACTTTTTTCTAATAAATTTTCAATTCTTTTTACTTCCTCACCTACCGCTTTTACTTCTGCCAGTAACGGTGCAAACTGTTGGGCGCTTACTGTATAGGAATTTATTGATGTGTTTGTAGGCGCTACAGTTGTAGTTATCACTCCTTCTAAAATATTACCAATACGATTATTTACTGATGGAGGCGCTTCAAACTCTCTTCTTGATAAGGATGCATCACCATTTAATTTTCTGTCCACTTCGCCTAATCTTTTTTCAAGAGAGATAATATCTTTTACAATGCTTTGATCTATTGCAGGCGTTTGTAAAGCAGCTTCCTTCATAAATTTTAACCTGTTAATAAGATCATTTTTATAACTGTTGGTTCCATCAGCAGCTCTTTTTAATTCTGCCACTTTTTTACCAAAATCATGCAATGCTTTTTTATCCGCTTCTGACATGCCAACCATATTCAATGCCTCTATTTTAAAGGGTTGTGGCGCTACGAGTTCTGTGTACGCCCCATCTTCAAATTTGCTTAATGAAACTTTGTAATCACCCGGCAAAACCATTATGCCCCGTGGGCCTGAACCAAAAACATTTGATTCATCAAATGGTGTAAAATTAACCGGACCTGTCGGGTCTGTTCTAAAATCCCATGTTATGCGATTGATGCCTTTTTTTGCCGGAGCTTTTAATCTCCTTACAACTCCATTTTCATCTGCAACAGTTAAAAGTAAATATGGGGCAGACTGAATATCTTCCATACGCAAAGAATCCATTGACGGATAATATGGAGGATCTCCAATCTTTATTTTTTGTTTTTCGGATTCCATTCTTTTTTCTCTTAGTGTTTTTATATCCTCTTTTAAATAATACGTAAACACTGAACCTGGTTTTGGATTAGGAGCATTCCAAAAACTTTCGCCCTGAAAACCTTTGCCCCTAACGCCTAGTGGAGTTGATTCAATATACATCCATGCTGTTTTAACGGGAGAGATAAAAGCAGTTTTTTGCAGATCTTCTTTCTTTAAATTTCTCAACGGGCTGTAATCATCCAACACATAATATCCCCTGCCGAATGTTGCGATCACAAGATCGCTTTCGCGTTTTTGAATTTGCATATCTTTTACAGTAATGGTTGGCAAGCCACCTTTTAACTGCGTCCATTTTGCTCCGCCATCAATTGAAAAATAAACTCCGAATTCTGTTCCGGCAAACAACAGGTCAGTATTTATATTGTCTTCAGCAATACAATATACAGTGCCTCTTACAGGTAAATTATTTTGAATGGCACTCCATGTTTTACCTGCATCAGTTGTTCTAAAAAGATAGGGTTTAAAGTCGCCGTAACGATGATGATTAAATGCAGCATACGCTATATTTTTATTTTTCGATGATGCTACTATCTGGTTAACATAGGTGCGTGCAGGAACTCCCGGAATGTTATCAATTTTAGTCCATGTTTTTCCGCCATCAGTTGTTACATGTATCAATCCATCGTCAGTACCTGCATACAAAATATTTTCATCAAGAGGAGATTCTGCAATGGTGGTTAATTGCCCGTAAACATCTGTTGACTGATTTTTAGCGACAGCATCTACGCTCCAGACTTTGCCCATCACGGTTAATTTATTTCTGTCAATACCACGTGACAGATCTCCACTGATCGCTCTCCATGTATTACCCTGGTCATCTGTTCTGAATAATTTATTAGAAGCAAAATATAAACGCTTGTGATCATGTTTTGAAATGATTAAAGGTGCATCCCAATTCCACCGGTAAGCTGCTTCATCACTTGTTTCCACCGGTCTTACATTAACTGTTTCACCGGTTCTTCTATCGAAACGTACAAGCCCTCCGTATTGTGATTCAGCATACACAATATTAGGATCAACATAATCTGCCTGGCTTTGAAAACCATCACCACCTGTTGTGATGAACCAATCACTGTTTGTAATTCCATTTTCACTTCTTGTGCGGCTTGGCCCTCCTAAACTAAAATTATCCTGTGTGCCGCCATACACATAATAAAACGGAAGGCTGTTATCCAGCGAAACTTTATAAAATTGTGTTACCGGAATGTTGGCTTTATAATTCCAGTTTTGTGCTTCGTCAAAAGTTTCATACAATCCACCATCACAACCTATCAGCATATGTTTGGTATTATTTGGATCTACCCAAATAACATGGTTATCAACGTGCTTACTTTTTTCACCGAGGTTATGAAAATTTCTTCCTCCATCATCACTCACCTTCATATAGGTATCTATTGCGTAAATTTTTTCTATGTTTTTGGGATCACAAAAAATTTCCTGGTAATAATTTCCGGAGGTAGAAAAACTACTTCTTTTTTCCCAGCTTGCCCCACGATCTGTTGATGCAAAAACGCCGCCTTTATTATCCGCAGCTTCTACTATCGCAAATATATAATCAGGATTTATCGGGCTCATTGCCAAACCAATTCTGCCAAGATCAACATCTGCAGGTAACCCTTTCATTATTTTATTCCATGTTGCTCCTGCATCTGTGCTGCGATACACGGCACTTTCAGGGCCACCACCAATGTAGGTAAAAACTTTTCGCTGGCGCTGATGTGCAGCGGCATATAAAACATTGCTGTTCCGCGGATCTATCATCACCTCATTAAAACCAGTATGCTCACTAACATTTAATATTTGTTTCCATGTTTTCCCTCCGTCTGTAGTTTTATAAATTCCTCTCTCCCCGCCATCACTCCAAAGCGGACCATACGCAGCTACATAAACTATATCAGTGTTATTGGGATCAATGGCTATTTTACCAATATGCTCAGACATTTTTAAGCCAACATTCTTCCAGCTTTTTCCACCATCTTCACTTTTATAAACGCCATCACCGTAACCTACCACACGCTGATTATTATTTTCGCCGCTGCCTACCCAAACAACATTTGCATTGATGGGATCAATAGCAACACAGCCAATAGAGCATGATCCTTCATTATCAAAAATAGGAGTATAGGTTACACCGGCATTAGTTGTTTTCCAAACGCCGCCGTTTGCTGATGCTACATAATATTCAGAAGTGTTTTTTGGATTTACTGCAAGATCAACAATGCGGCCTGAAACCAATGCAGGGCCTATGCTTCTGAATTTAAACCCACTGAATGCAGATTGCCACGGATCTTTTTTGTCCTGCTTTGAAGTATCTGCAGTGGCTTTTTTTTGTGAAAATGTTTTATGGCTTGAAAAAATAAATATGGCAATTAATAATGATAAAATATTCTTCATAAAAAGAAATTTAATTTTTGAGAGAGGGAAATTAGTCAACAAAATTGATATACGGGAGTGTTGGATAAAGAAATGGATGAATGGAGGATAATTATTTATGCAGATTTTTTATAAGATCATAAACTCTTCCCGAAAGTTCTTTTAATTTTGGCCTTACCACATCTTCTGTAACAGGAGTAAAAAGAGAAATAATATATTTTATTTTGCCATCATCAACAATACCAACATCATTGGTGTAATAACTCCACCATCCAGTTTTGTGATAGAACATTGCACCACTTGGCAAGCCTGTTGAAAGTTTTGTAGTATCTAATTGCCTTCCCAGCAAAGTTTTTAATTGCATACTCACCCATGGATTGATAAGTTCATTTTTATAAATTTTAAACATAAAATCTGCAGCATGCAAAGCATTTGTTTCTGTTGACTTTACTGTATCATAACCCGGATCTTCAAACTTTCTTTTTAAAAATTTTCTTGTAACCTCACTGCCATACCAGCCGTTATCATGCATAGTTTGAGTAATACGTTTTCTTGTTGCAACATCTATTAAACAATTAGCAGCAGAATTATCACTGCGTGTTATCATCAAGTCAAGCAAATAATTTATAGTAACAGTATCTCCGTTTCTTAATAATGGACGTGGATCAAAACCAATTTCCCTTGATCTGTCCACATCATTAGGAGACTTTACAATGTATTGTCTGAATAACGAATATTCATTATTGTTTACCTGTTTTAAAATTTCCATTGCCACATACATTTTGTAAATGGAAGCAGGATAAATAAAGTTTGTAAAATTTACGCCTCCAAGCAAAGGTTTTTTCCCGGTAACATCAATGACTGCAAAAGATATTTGTTCTTTACCATCTTCGCCAACATCCCATGTACTGTCTAACCCAACATCGTGAATTATATTTTTTAAAGATTCATTAAAACTTTTGCTCTGTTTATAATAAGAAGGAATTTGTGCAGTGGTACAAAAATGAATTGAGAAAATAATGAGTAGTAGAAAGTATCGCATTGATTAATTTTTTTCTTCTTCATATTTAAAAGCTTCCTCCATTTTCTCCCTATCAAATTCTTTTTCATTATTGGCAAGAAAAATTGTTGCAACACCATTGCCAATGAAATTCGTTATTGCTCTTGCTTCGCTCATAAATCTGTCAACGCCCAACAGCAATGCAAGCCCTTCAATCGGGATAACTTTTATAGCAGTAAGGGTAGAAGCCAATACAACAAAGCCGCTGCCGGTAACACCTGCAGCACCTTTTGAGGTTATAAATAATATCCCGATGATCGTCATTTCCTGTGCAAAGCTTAAATGGATATTGTATACCTGCGCTAAAAAAAGCACACACATAGAAAGATAAATTGTAGTGCCATCAAGATTAAAAGAATACCCCGCAGGTACTACCAAACCAACAACAGGTTGGGAACAGCCCATGCGTTCTAATTTTTCCATCAGTGATGGTAATGCAGCTTCTGAGGAAGAAGTACCAAAGACTATCAGCAGCTCTGCCTTAATATATTTTAAAAAAAGCCACAGGCTAATTTTATAATACTGAAGAATGAAGCGGAGCACAACAAAAATAAATACCCCCATAGTTATGTAAACAGTAAGCATAAGCTTGCCCAGCGGAAGCAAAGTATGCAGACCGTATTTACCTATCGTGTAAGCCATACCCCCAAAAGCCCCAACAGGCGCTAATATCATCACAATATGCAATGCTTTAAAAACATATTTTGAAATAAGAGTGAGCGGTTGGATTATTTTTTGTCTGCCGCTGTATTTGCTTAAAAATATTCCAAACAAAATGGCGGCTATCAACACCTGGATAGTAATATTATCTTTTAGAAACTGCCACCAGCTAAAGCTTTGCGCCTGCGCTGTATATTGTGATATGTCGCCACCTTTAACAGCAGATAATACAACACCATTGCCTGGTTTAATAATGTTAACCACTATTACACCAATTACTAAAGCAAGTGTAGTTACAATTTCAAAATAGATAATTGCTTTACCTCCAACTTTTCCTACTTTCTTTAAACTGCTCATGCCGCTTATACCCAACGTAATGGTTAAAAATATAATGGGATAAATAAAAAGCTTTACAACTTCGATAAAATATTTACCAAGCGGCTGCATTTTTACAGCGATATCAGGAGCTATATATCCAAGCAATGCACCCGCAACAATTGCTGTAAGAACCCAAAATGTAAGGTTTGTAAATATTTTTTTCATTAAAGAAAATTTATAATTCTTTTTCACTCCATTAATGAAGTTATCACTTACAAATTATATTTAAATGTATGAGTTACCAGGCACACCGATAAATACAAGACGTTATACCTAACTTTAATTTTATAAAAACTAATTGAATGTATCATAAAAAAATGTTTTCCAGTATTTCAATTTTATTTTTAATAAGCACTTCTGTATTGGCACAGGACACTGCTCAACAAATAATTGCAGAACGCTATAACAGTAAAGAACAACAGCAAAAGCCTTATGTAATACTCATCTCTGCAGATGGTTTTCGTGCAGATCTTGCAGAAAAATATAAGGCAGTTAATTTGCTTCGCTTAAGAGAACAGGGCGTTCAGGCAGATTACATGTTGGCATCTTTTCCGTCTCTTACATTTCCAAATCATTACACTATTGTTACAGGACTTTATCCTTCACACCACGGGCTGGTAGATAATACTTTTTATGATGCCGACAGAAAGCAGCTATATACCATACGCAATAAAAAATTTGTAGCAGACAGTTCCTGGTATGGTGGTACACCATTATGGGTATTGAGCGAAAAACAGCAAATGCTTAGCGCCAGTTATTTTTGGGTAGCTTCAGAAAGCGCTATACAAGGAATCAGGCCCACCTACTATTTTATTTATAACGAAAAAGCCGGTATAGACAGCAGGATACAAACCGTAAAAAACTGGCTTCAATTACCTGAAGATAAGCGCCCTCATTTTATAACATTTTATTTCCCTGAAGTTGATCATGCTGAACATAATTATGGTGTTGATTCAAAAGAAACAGAAAAAGCTGTTCATTTTGTAGATGAAAGCGTAGGTAAAATGGTGGAAGAAATTAATGCGCTCAATTTAGCCGTGAGCTTTGTATTTGTTTCCGATCACGGTATGACGAAAGTTGACAGTAACAGGGCTTTGGGCCTTCCCTTAGCCGTTGATACTACTAAATTTTTTGTACCTAATGGTGAAGCGCTGCTGCATTTGTATGCAAAAGAAAAACAGTTTATTATGCCTGCTTACAGAGCGCTAAAAAAATATGCGCAGGATTATGATGTGTATCTGATTAAAAAAAATATTCCAAGACACTGGCACTACAGCAAAACAGACGACCTGTATAACCGTATGGGGGATATCATGCTGGTGCCACATCTGCCCGCTTTTTTTAATATCGGACAAAGAAAAAATAAAGACATCGGCAATCATGGTTTTGACCCTTACTTCACTGATATGCATGCTACTTTTTACGCATGGGGGGCTGCATTTAAACAACATTTAAAAATCAAAGCATTTGAAAATGTAAATATCTATCCGTTAATTGCCACTATCCTCGGGCTTAATTTCAATGAAGAAAATATTGATGGTAAGATTTCAGAATTAAAACCTGTTTTGAAATAAAAAGCTATTTGTTTGCCCGGTTGTTTAAAAAGCGAAGAATAGTTTCTCTGAATGTTTATAGCGCATGTAAGAAAGCACCTCAGTAACAGCAACCAAAATAATTCCTACGATACCTGAATTTCCTTTTGAATGAATAATCTTTTCTTACCTGATATCTGAACCATGATTTGGGTAGATTTATGGATTAAAATGATTAAAGATTATTTCTTCGAAGTTTTCTTTTTTTTCTTACTAATCTTTTTAATCCACCCAAATCGTGGTTCAGATAATTTTAAAAAATATTATAACCAAAACTTACATAATACAATCCTCCAACTTCAGGATTACCGAATGATGTTCTGTAATATTTATTTGCAAAGTTGGTAGCGCCTATTTTTAAAAGGCTATTTATTGCTTTAAATTTATAACTGATCATACCATCTAAAGTTCCATATGAAGGCACTTCACCTGTACCAAAAGTTCCTTCCCAATTTACTTTAGTCTGATGCCTGTAATTTATATTAAAGCCCCATCCTTTATATACATCATTGCTGGAAAGCCCGATGTTGTATCTGAATTTAGGAGTATTAAAAAATGTAACAAGCCCGGCAGGAGTATTTTTCAACTGATCCCCAAATCCATTTGCACTAAAGAAATAATTTTTACAAACATTCCATTCAAAACCTAATCCATATCCTGTAGCTTTAACAGGAGTTGGTGAATTAACAACAAAAGATATATTATTTGTAGTGAATGGGCTGGCAAGATCAATAGGAGCTCTTGCAGGATCTCCGCTTACACCTCTTCCTACAGCAGCACGCCCGATAAAATCTTTATACTTGCTATAATAATAATACATATCTACCAAAAATCTTTTTGTAAGTAACCCTTTATAACCTATTTCATAAGACTGCATTGATTCTGGCCTGATGGTAGAAAACTGCGCAACTTTAAGCAATCCTGGATTTGGAACCCCTCCAAAAGAAGCCCTGTAATCTACTATGCTTTGAGAAGTATAGGCAGGATTTGTACCGAATTTAAAAAATGTTCCAAAGTTTTCAAGTCCCCCAATCAGCCGGTTAGCACCACCCGTTAAAAGGTTAATATATTGATCCTGGGTTGAAGGAAAACGGTAAGCTGTTTGATAAGAAAGGCGAATATTATTATCCTTTGCCACTCTTACAAGAGCACTTACACGTGGTGTAAACTGTCCTTTAAAATTGTCATTTTTATCATATCGTACGGAGCCTGTAAGTTTTAAAACATCATTTATAAACTTCTTTTGTACCTGGATGTAAGCGCCATATTCATGAATTTTTATTTTACCTGCTGTATCGGCAAAAATGGTTCCCTTTGAATTTAAAAGGTATTGACGGGTGCTTGCTCCTAATAATACTTCAGCAAATTTAACCAGGTCAGTTAGATTTAATTGACCCTCATAATGATATAGGCTGGATCTGTCAGCAAACTTAGCTCCGCCTGCAGAAATGTTTGTACTAATTGCATTTTGAAATGCCTGGTTATATCCGGCACTACCGGGCAATAATCTTCCTGCATCTGCTGCACCTCTTGCTGTTGCATGAGCTAAAGAATCACTAAAAACTATGCCCGGGGCCGCTGGTATAAGCCCTAATCTTGCGGCACCATAAGTTCCACCATATTGCTGAAACCAGGTACCATTTGCTTTCCAGGAATTATTAATGTACAGTGCAGCAGTAGTAGCAGTATAAGAGTTTCCTGAATTTTCCTGGGTGGTATATCCTCTTAAAAACCAGTTCTTACTTTTAAGTTCAAGTTTATACTGTCCCATTTTTAGGTCCTTAAGCGAATACCTGTCTGCGCCTGTATATACCGAAGTTCCGTTACCAATATATCCCAAAAATGAGGCTTCGATGTTATCCGTTATTTTATAATTTAATCCAAGAGAAAAGCGAACATTGTATGCATTATAATTTACAAGGTCTTTTTCATTGTAACCTGTTCTGCTTACTGTTTGTCTATTAAAAGTATTATTATATGGATTGCCCTGAACAGTACTTGTTGGAATTAAAAATGGAAGAAGGTTTGAGAATGGCGCCAAACCGGCATTTCCTCCAAACTGTTGTGCAATTTGTATAGGAGTCAGGCCAAGCGTAAGAAATTGATCAACTGCGCCTGTAACTGCTCCACCTCCGCCAGCTACCAATTGACCTCTTACTGCCTGGGCAAATGCCTGAAGACTTGCACTTGCTTCATCACCAAATACATTAACTCCATCATAGTTTGGATCAGTTTGCCTGTTGCCTGTTTTTAAAGAACTTATTACATTATTTCTTAGTAAATTTCTTGTATCAGTACCTTGCCAATCTTTTATCTGCACTAATTGTGCTCCTATTTTATAAGCAAATTTATCAGAAACTTTTTTAGCCCATCGTACACTCCAGTCATAATAGGGGGCAATTATTCTTTCATATTGATCTACGTGATTTACACCAAATTTTACCTGGAAGCTTAGTCCCTGGTATTTAAAAGGGCTTTTACCATTGATAAGTAATGTACCATTCATGCCACCGGAACCATACAAGGCAGATGATGCACCCGGAAGTAACTCCATACTTTCAACATCTAATTCTGTAAGTCCGATAATACTTCCTACAGCAAAATTTAATGCAGGTGCCTGGTTATCCATTCCATCAACAAACTGGTTAAAACGCAGGTTTCCGCTGCCATTAAATCCACGTGTGCTTGGTGTTCTAAAGGCAAAGCTTGATGTTGTCATATCAACGCCTTTTAAGTTTCCTATTGCATCATAATAACTTGGAGAAGGAGCATTTCTTATTGCTGCCAAACTTACCCGTTCAATAGATACAGGTGATTCTAAAATACGGGCAGGTGTACGGGTAGCTGCTATTACCACCTCCTGGCCTAACGTACTGGCTGGTATAAAATTAATCTGTACATTATCTGAATTAGAAACAGTTACTTCCTGAATTTCAAATCCTATAGAAGAGATAATTAAAGTAACAGGGAATTTTTGTGTGGTAGTAAGAGAGAAATTTCCTTTATCATCAGTAAATGTTCCTGCACCCGAACCCTTTACAGTTATAGAAGCAGCGGATACAACTCCGGAGTCAACGCTGTTTTTTACATTCCCGTTAATGGTTGTTGTTTGGGCAAAGGCAAGCATGGTAATATTTGCCAGAAGCAAAGTCACCAGGTATCTTAAACTTTTTCTCATAATAGCATTTTTGGTTTATGAATTTCAAGCAAAATAAGGATTGTTATTATAGTTAGAAAATTTAATTTTCACCATCACTTTAAAAATTGTTTAAATCTTATCCGGAGAAAAAATTGTAAATAGCATTTCACTATTTATTTTAGTGTTATGCCTCCATTTCAATTACCTGGTCAAACAAATTTTTACAGCGGAAAAGTTAGAGATGTTTATACGATCAAAAATAAATTACTTGTGATGATTGCCAGTGATAGAATTTCTGCCTTCGATGTAATACTTCCCAAACTTATTCCATTTAAAGGACAGGTTTTAAATCAAATTGCTGCATACATGTTAGCTGCAACAAAAGATATTTGCCCCAACTGGCTGTTGCAAACGCCTGCACCAAATGTTGCCATCGGCAAAAAATGTGATCCGCTTCGTGTGGAGATGGTAGTGAGGGGCAATCTTACAGGGCATGCCTGGCGTACCTATGCAGCCGGTAAAAGAAATTTGTGCGGGGTTACATTGCCTGAAGGATTAAGAGAAAATGATTTTTTCCCTACTCCGATAATTACACCTTCTACTAAAGCAACAGAGGGGCATGATGAAGATATTAGCAAAGAAGAAATTATTAAAACACCCCTGGTAACGGCTGATGATTACGAAAAAATAGAAAAGTACAGTTTACAATTATTTGCACGGGGAAAAGAAATTGCAGCTAAAAGAGGATTGATATTAGTAGATACAAAATATGAATTTGGAAAAATTGGTGATGAGATTTATTTAATGGATGAGATACATACCCCCGACAGCTCACGATATTTTTATGCAGATGGATTTGAAGAAAGACAAAACAATGGTGAAAAACAAAAACAATTAAGCAAAGAATTTGTGAGAGAATGGCTGATTGAAAATAATTTTATGGGTAAAGAAGGACAAACCGTTCCTGAGATGAAAGGTGAATGGATAGAAACAATTAGCAGCCGTTACATTGAATTATATGAAAAATTAATTGGAGAAAAATTTGTTCCCCAAAAATTAATTGATGAGGAAACTAAACAAAAAATTATTGAAGCATTAAAAGAAATAGTACATCACACGAATTAAAACTATTTACACTAATCGCATTGTGGTAATTAGTGTAAATAGTTTTAAAACATCATGAAGCTCCGTAGGTGCTTCCTGTTTGTACAAGTTATAGGCGACTCCTACGAAGTCAAACATTCTTTCGGGTTTACTTTTCTATAAACACGTAGCCCTTACAGAGCTTAAATCCTTAACTTAATGACATTGCTCTATGAGGCTTAATCTTTAACTCCGCCAACGGGTGAGTAATTAATAATTTTCTTCAAAAAGCTTCTTTGATAATTAATTTTTCACTTACCTGTAAATTCGCTAACTGCTTTTCAATCGCATCCATCATGGGTGGTGGTCCGCATAGATAAAATATTTTGTTTATTCCATCACTATTTGCTTTAATAAAATCTTCTGTTATCTGACCGTTCGCATAACCATTCACTTTCTCATCGGATAAGATGTTGATGAAATTATTGCCTAATAATTTTTTAAATTCTTCTTCGTGTATAATGTCGGCTTTTGTTTTATTAGCAAAGATGAGTTTGTTATTACCTATTTCATTTTTTGACTGAAGATGTCTGAAGATGGAAATAAATGGAGTAACTCCCGCACCTCCGGCAATAAATACTCCCTCGTCTTTGTAATTGATTGCGCCAAAAACATCATGTAAAATTAACTCATCATCTTTTTTAAGTTGCAGAAGTTGATTGGTAACACTCTGATGCGAAGGGTATGTTTTAATTGTAAATTCAAGATAATCGTTGTTGGGAAGACCTGTAAAAGTAAAAGGTCTTCTCTCCTCTTTCCAACCGTTTTTATTTATAGAAATTTCGGTTGCTTGCCCCGGAGTAAAGATATATTGCAGTGGTTTCTCAGTTACAATTTGTAACACATCATGCGTAACATTATTAATTGATTTTATTTTTACATAATGGTGTTGCATATCATTTAAGTTTTAAAATAATTAAGATTATTCTACAGTTATTTTACCTTTCATTACCTGGTGAATAGCACAAAAATAATTAGCGCTTGTGTTAACAACCATCTTCCAGGATGCACCGGCAGGTACTTTAGATGAAGTCCACGCCTTGGTATTTTCCTCCGTAATACAATGTGCTACTATATCATTATTTTTCCAAATAACTGTATCTCCTTTATGCACATTAATTTGATCCGGGTGAAACTTCATCTCACTAATTTCTATTGTATGAAGTTCGGGTCCGGATTTTTCGGAATCAATCGCAGAAGGGTTTTTTCCCGGTTCATTGATTGCATTATCTTCAGGTCTGGTGCAGCCAAATAAAAAAAAGGAGAGAAATAAATAAGTAAATATTATTCCTCTCCATTTTAAAATAAAAAAACTTATCATTTCTTTGAAAACATTTTTTGTACCATTTGAGCATGTTCAAGATGGGCTTTTAATGTTGGAACCACATTTTGCAGCAAACTCTTTAATTCCTGGTTACTTGCCTGCGGTATCAAAACATTTTCTACTGCAGCTATTACACCTTTGTGATATGCTACTTCATTATCAATATACGCTTTATCAAATGTTTTGGCAGATTTTGATTGTAACATCTTCCTTGTTTTAGCTGCATCAGATGTAAGCTTTCTGCTGAAGGCATTATCTTTTGGCGTAACCTTAAGCTTTGTTACAAGTGCTACCGCCTGATCAATTACCGATTGGTGATCCGTAGCCATAGTTTCTGCAAATTTTAAAACATCAGCATTCTTTGATTTTTGTTTTGCAATTTTTGCAAATCCTATATCCCCCTGGTTAGCAACAACCGCAGCAGATGCTATTTCAGGATCAGTAAGTTTTGATGTTTTTTGTGCAGATACAGGTGCAGCAAGTATAACTGAGTATACAATTGCAGCGGCAATTACTTTCCTAAATTGTTTCATAATTCTTATTTTAATTTGTTTGTGAAGTATTGGAGTGTGTAACAATGGAAAAGGTTACAGGAATAATTAATTTTCCCCAAAAAAAATTGGCTTAGGCATTAATTCTTTTCATTACGGCGTTCACTATTTTGTCACAATAGATAAGGTTGAACTCGTAAATATCTTCAGAAGAATATATTTTTTCTATTTCTTTTCGCAACATCATTTTCCCGCGGTTCAATCTTACTTTTACATTTGATTCGGTGACCTTCATTAATTCTGCCGTTTCGGCTATACTTAATCCTGTTAATTCCCTAAGGGTAAATGTCATTCTGTATTCCTGCGGCAGCTTATTAAGAGCAGCTTCAATAACATTATTTAGTTCTTTATTAATAACTGATTTATCCGGTTGGGATTGATGGGTTGTTAGAAACATTGATCCTGAATTATTGTTAACTGAAATTTCTATTGTTGGATTTTTTTGAAAACTGTGTTGTGATTTATGATAACATTGATTGAGCATTATTCTTATCAGCCACGTTTTAAATGTAGAACGGTTTTCAAATTTGGAGAGACTCTGAAAGCAGTTGATAAAAGTTTCCTGCATCATGTCTTCAGTATCCTGATGATTGTATCCGTAGCCTCTGCCCGTTTTATACAGAACAGGATTATGTCTGCGGATTAATATTTCGAATAATGCAGAATTACCCAACAGTATTTCCTGTATAACTTCTGCATCAGAATATTGCTGAATATTTTTATGAGTGGTATAATTCATTATTCTATATGTATTTTATCTTTCCAAATTAAACCATTATGAGGGATAATATGTAATAAACTATTAGAGTAAGTTATGTAAAGAAAGGTTACAAAAATTTGATTTATCAACCTTTAAACTATCTATAATGATTTAAGATATTCTACTAAATCTTTTTTTTCTGCTTCGCTTAAAGTAAGTTTTTTAAAATCGTTGTAATGATTTACTACATCCATTAAGGTAGCAAATCTTCCATCATGATAAAAGCCTCCTTTCATGTGTGTCCATAAACCTTTTAATCCTTGTGTAACATAAGTTTTATCAGGCGATCTGTTTGCCTGAAAATCATCAATGCCAATATCTGATGGCTTATGTGTATTCCAACCTGGTTCGGTAAAGAGGGGTGGAACGTGACAGTTTGCACACTTTGCTTTACCTGCAAATAAAACCATACCCCTTTGCGCTGCATCTTTATTATAAATACTATCAGGCGCTTGGGGTGCAGGAATTGCTAATTGGTAAAATTGCAATGCTGCTAATTTATCTGTTACCATATCAGGAGTATGACGTTTGTTTCCTGCTTGTGTTTTTGCAGCAACAGGATACCGTTTAGCATCATTAAACCGGGCATCATAAAAATTCCCCTGTCCATTCAATTCAAGATTTGCAACATAAGCGTTCCAATAAGTAATGTCACCCCATCCACCTGTCCAGGTGTGTAGATTTTCTCCGGCATGTCCAAAAGCTTCGGGTATTAAAGTAGCCGCTGATTTACCATCGGGGCGAAATGCCTTGCCATCTAAGTTTAACAGCGCATCAAACTTACCGGGACCCCAGCTTGCCAAAACTTTTTTCACTGTAATTACATCTACTCCCAATGCATCGGTGAGTGGTTTTAAATTAGGAGCCATTGATATAATTGCACCCACGTTTAAATCACGGTTTGCCCAACCATCAAGGCGATGACCAATACCTGGAGCAAATGCATTATCAACTGTTGAATGACAACTGGCGCAGGTAATACCGATAGCTGTAAGATTTTTTTTACTATCAAAAGTTCCTTTCACACCCACCACGGCATTCAGCTGTAATAAAGTAAGTGTAACAGCAGGATCATCTAAATTTACTTTTCCTGCTTTAATTGCATTAGCTACTTCCGCAGGTATTACATCCATATCAACTTTCAATCCTGCTGCCAGCGCAGCTTTGGGGGATAGCCCTGCGCCAATGCCACCGTTTTTTTGCCCGGCAATTGCTTTGTCTAATTGCAGTGCAGTGCTCCAATAAGCTTCATCACCAAAAGTTTCAAATCGAAATGTTTGCTTGCCTTCCGCCAACATTTTATTTGCATTATCCATAATTGGATCTTCATTGTCTCCTGTGGTTTTTTTTGGTTGTGCATTAGTTGGATTTGTGCATTGCATAAACTGGCTTATTGATACAATCAGTAAGATGATGCAAATGACCATTGCTGTTTTAATTGAAGTAAATTTCATGATTGTGAAGTTTGATAAAATTATATTGATAAGATAATTTCAAAATAGTTCTCTTCATTTTAAAAGTGTTAGATAGCTTTTGTAACAGGTTA
>JANXQO010000112.1 GCA_025353485.1 Chitinophagales bacterium | reverse complement strand
TTCTTAACCAAAATCAATTAGAAAAAATAAATCAAATAAAAGTTTAGAAATAAATCCAGGTTTTTAAAAAAAAATTTTGGAAGGCTGTGGCATTTATGCTTGGGATAAAAATCAAATCTTAGCTTGTACTATCATTTGATCCATTGTGGGAGTCGGGCTTCCGCCGGCTTTTTCCAACGTAATTGCAAATGCCTGGGCTTTACCAAATGATTTCATTTTTTGGATATGGTAAATTCCTTTTTCAGTTGAAATCATTCCTGCGTCAACAGGTTTGCCATCAACAATTGCCCATAGCTGGTATTGCATGCCTGCAGGGGTTTGTGGCAGGTTCCTGGGGTCAACATATACATCACCGGTATTCTTCATCCAGAATATTTTTGCCAAAGCATCAGGGGATTTTTCTGTACCGCTTAACACAACAGGCATGGCATTTTTATCAGTCATCACATCCATATCTCTGTTCATGCCTTCAGCAAGTTGTTGTTGCTTTTGCAATTCCTGCTTTGCTGTTTGCATATCCTGTTGTTGCTTATTTAATTCCTCTTGTGCTACCTGTAAATCTTTTGAAGTGTTTTTATATTTATTATAAAATGTA
Organism: Chitinophagales bacterium; assembly: GCA_025353485.1. GTDB lineage: Bacteria > Bacteroidota > Bacteroidia > Chitinophagales > Chitinophagaceae > Ginsengibacter. Next base: position 2,957 of record JANXQO010000112.1, on the reverse strand, counting down.
TAGTTGAAAATTAAACTTCCGATCAGTAAAATAACACTTGCCGCAACTGCCCATTTAAAATAAGAAGGAATAGAATATATTTTAGCGCTTTCATTTTTTTCAGGCGTTTTAATCACTGAAAAAGGTTCTTGTTTATTTGAAGATTGTATTCTTGAAAATATTTTTTCTTTTACTGAATTATCAGGCTGTATTCTGGATAAGATTTTTTCTTTCAAAGTTTCATCAGGCTGTATTGCCTGCGCCAATGCATACCTTTCCATTACATTCTGCAGCTCCTCAATTTCTTTTTTTACTTCAGGATGCTGTTCAGCCCAATTTTCTACCTGAAGTGTTTCTTCTTCAGAAGCCAAACCTGTAATGTAAAGCTCAAGTAAACCGGATGATATAATGTCTTTTAATTCCACTTATTGATATTGTAATAATTTTCTAAGTTCTAAAATAGCGGCACGCATACGGGTTTTTACTGTTCCTAAGGGTATGCTTAATTGCTTAGAAATCTCATCCTGTGTAAATCCGCCAAAGTAAGCAAGATCAATTATTTGTTTTTGGTCGTTTTTAAGAAGGGTTAATTGTTTTCTTATTCCCATGGCATCAAATTTATCTATACCATGTGTAGTATCGCTTAAATTATTTACGGAGAACTCGTCACTATGGATTTTACTTTGTTTTTTATAACCTTTACTCCGCAATGTATCAATCGTAAGATTTCTTGTAAGATTTATCATCCATGTAAACAGTCTTCCTTTTGCACTTTCATAGTTATCAAAATTATTCCAGATCTTCACAAAAGTGTCCTGTAATATATCTTCAGCAAGCTCTTTATCATTCACCATTTTATTAATAAGGCCGAAAAGTGCTCCGGAATAATTATCGTATAGGTACGAAAATGCCTGCTGATCTTTTTGCTGCAGGGCAAAAACCAATTCTTCCTCAGTATATTTTTTTACTTCTTCCAAAAAAATAATGCTATTTAAGCTTTAAAGATATATTTTTTTGCTTAGATGGATAAGAGGTTTCACATCAGGAGAAAAGAGATGTATGAGTTTACACAGAGTTAAAGAATTTTTAAGAAGAATTTTTTACATCAGGCTCTCTGTGCTGTAAAGAATATTTTAAACTCTGCGTAATCTCTTTTAACTCCTGTTCTGTACGGTACCCATTTTTATCATTCAAATTTCTCAACTTCATATACAGGGCTAAAGAGATAAAGTTTTTTGGTAGCCACTTCAATACACTTAAAACGTTTTCTTATCCTTTCTCCTTTTTTAAAAATTGCACCATTCTTTGTTTTAAATAAACATCCTGCAGGCAACTCTTCAATAAAAAAATGATTTTCCTTTTTTACATCAAATTTTTTTAATGCCCTTATTAACTGCGGCTCAGCACAGGTTGTAGCCGCAGGGTTTTTTAAACTCTGCACCAATAATTTTTCTATCTCCGGAGGAAAATTTTTTTTAGGTATAAATTCACTTAATATCTTCCCATATTCTTCTTTCCATTGCCTGCCATGTGCCGGTATTCTATTTCCGTATTTTTCATGTGCGAGCAAGTGAGCAAGCTCATGCAATAAAGTTATTAAGAAAGAATATTTATTAAGATTGCCGTTAACGCTTATGCGATGATTTTTATCAACTACTTTATTGCGGTAGTTGCCTAATATACTTTGGCGTTCTTTTGCAATTGTAAGATGAACTTTGTATTGCTGAAGATAATGAGCAACCTGTTCAAAAGAACCTTCGGGTAAAAATGAGCTGAGTGCTGCAAGAGGTGATTCTTTTTTAGACATTTCTTTTCTTCCTGGCAAGCTTCATTAGCATAATTACCTCTACCACTGTGTAAACAATGTACAAACCCATAGCAGTAAACAAGGCAGGTTTATTTATATTATTTCTGGCAATAAAAAAATAAACAAGAGCGGCAATCATACAGATAAAAATTTTAAAAATCATAGATGCATAAACGCCCCGTACAAATGCATTTGGGTTGGTTGACTGTAATCCTTTTTGTTGAAATAAGAAGCCGATTAAGCTTATAAAAAATAATAACAGGTTTGCAGATTGTAAAAACCCGATATTGAATCCATGTATATCAAAAAATGTTTTTGCAATTATTATTATTCCGTTTAAAATAATAAATAAGAAAAGAATACTTAAATATGGTTTTAGGTTTTGTATCATTTTCTATTTGAAGTGTCTTTTAATAACCTTACTATCATTGCAATTAAAATAAGTAAAGGTAATAGCCATACAAACAAAGGGATTTTAAATTTAACCCATTGGTCTGCCTTTAAACCCAGAAAAATACCAATGCCTAAACTTACCAAAAGCTGCCCTCCTATCCCTGCATATTGCCAAAGTTGTGCGCTGCTTTTTTTAGGTTTATTAATATCAGTCATTACTTTTTTCTGCTTCTTTTAATTTCAACTGCGTGGTATCCTGTTTTATTACTTCTCCTTTTAAAATCTTTTGAATATTATTAATGTATTGCTGCTTGTAGATCAAAGTTCTTTCAATTGAATCTGCTTTTACTTTTAAGCCCAGGTATTCTTTAGCCTGTTTTGCATCACCAAATCCGGGTATATATAATTTAAGAGGGGTAAATGCAATGAGGGCAACTGTTAACCCAACCAATACTATAAACAAAGTGCTTAATGCAATGTATACGCTTATCCTGCTTAGCTTAAAGGCAACTACTTCCTCATACGTATCCTCGTTCATTACCACAAGCCTGTAGCGGTTTCGTAAACGTTGTAAAGTGCTGTTGGCATCAGGTATTGCCATGGGTGATCTGTTTATTAATTAATTGATTTATCCGTTTATTTTTTGCAAAGTTCTTATACATCTTAACTCATTAACTAATTAACTGATTAACTTTTTTATTTTAGCTTGTTAAAAATAACAAAGCAAGTGCATTTAATAATATAATGCCTTAAAATAACCGTATTTTTAAAATAATTT
>JANXQO010000104.1 GCA_025353485.1 Chitinophagales bacterium | reverse complement strand
CATTAACTAACCTTAAATCAACACAAGCTCAATTAGTGCAAAGGGAAAAGATGGCTTCCCTTGGTGAGCTCACCGCAGGCATTGCACATGAAATTCAAAACCCATTGAATTTTGTAAACAATTTTAGTGAAGTAAGTACAGAGTTAGTAGATGAAATGAATGATGAATTGGCAAAAGGCAATGAGCAATTGGCAATAGGCAATATGCAAAAGGCAATAGGCAATATGCAAACTGCAAATGAAATAGCAAAAGATTTAAAACAAAATTTAGAAAAAATAAATCATCATGGCAAACGTGCAGGCGATATTGTAAAAGGCATGTTGCAACATAGCCGCAGTACCAACAATGCAACAAAAGAACCAACTGATATTAATAAACTGGCTGATGAATATTTACGGTTGGCCTATCATGGGCTGAGAGCAAAAGACAAATCATTTAATGCAACCATGAAAACTGATTTTGATGAGAGTATAGGTAATATCAATATTATTCCACAAGATATTGGCAGGGTTATTCTTAATTTAATTACCAATGCGTTTTATGCAGTTGATGTAAAAAAGAAAAGCCCCCATCCTCTAACGGGGGGTATGGAATACGAACCCATAGTAACTGTTACAACCAAAAGACTCAGCTCCCCTTTAGGAGATGGGGGCAAAGTTGAAATCAAAGTGAGTGATAACGGAAATGGCATTCCTCAAAAAGTATTGGACAAAATTTTCCAGCCCTTCTTTACCACCAAACCAACCGGACAGGGCACAGGATTAGGATTATCACTGAGTTATGATATTGTAAAAGCACATGGCGGAGAATTGAAAGTGGAAACTAAGGAAGACGAGGGTTCAATATTTATTATTAATTTACCAGTCCAATAATAAATATACGATCATGGAAAAAAAAATTTCTCTTTTACTATTTGGTTTGATTGTCAGCTATAATTTTCTGCATGCCCAGGTTAAACCAGCCGACAGCCTGCACAACCTCTTAGTTTCACACACACAAGAGGATACGATAAGGGTAAACCTGCTGAACGATCTTGCCTATGAATTACGGCGGCCTAAACCGGAGGCAACGGACTCATTAATTAAACTATCCGTTATCCTTGCAGGCAAACTGAACTATGCAAAAGGTAAGGGATATGCCCTGGCCATACAGGGCTCCAGGTTTTATGCCATTCTTAAATACAAAGAGGCCGACAGTGTATTTTCTATTTCAAAACAACTGTTGGAAAGTGTAAAGGATCGTAAAGACGAAGCTTACCTGCTAAGGTCATTGGGCAATATGAAAATGGATGAAGGCAATTATGCTGCCTCTTTGGATAATTTTTTAGCAGGCTTAAAAATGGCGCAGGCAGCCGGTGATATAAAACAAGAGGTGGAAATTGAACGGACCATCGGATACCTGTATAATGTACTTGGAGAATATGAAAAAGCCATCCCTTACCAGACAGATGCATTAAAACATGCCGAAAGTATCGATTACAAGATCGGGATGTCCGGGGCTTACAATGCGATCGGAAAAACTTATAAGACACAGGGTAATTATCCTGCCTCACTGGATGGATATACCAAAGGGCTTCGTATTGATGAGCAGCTCAAAGATTCCAATGGCATTTTTATAGACTATGGAAATATTGGGGATGTGTATGAACGCATGGGCAATTACCCCGAAGCATTCAGCCATATCAAAGTTTATCTTGATTTTCTTTGGGGCAGCCACCGGCTGGAAGACCGGGTTTCATGGGGCGAGTGGGTGCTTGGAAAAGCATTTACACATTCCGGTGACCCTGCCAAAGGTCTTCAACATGCCAAATACAGCCTTGAACAGGCCAATAAGGTTGGCTGGCGATTATACCTGCGTGAGATCACACAACTCATTGCAGAATCAGCTGCCAAACTAAAGCAATGGGATACTGCTTATAAATACCAGGTACTTTCTTCCAATTATAAAGACAGCCTCACCGGCCAGGAAATAGCCCGTAAGACTACCATGCTGCAAGCCAATTTTGAGCTCGACAAGAAGCAGGCAGAAATTGCTTTACTCACTAAAGACAAACAACTGCAAATAGAAGAGAACAGGCGGGAAAAGATATTTCTTTTTGCACTACTTGGCGGGTTGGCTTCTTTGATCGTATTTGCTGTAGTGTTGTACCGCAATAACCGGCAAAAACAAAAAGCCAATCTTTTATTACAAAAACAAAAAGAAGAGATCGACAGCAAGGCAAGCAATGTGGAATTGCTGGGTGAGATCGGCCGCAAGATCACTTCTTCACTATCGGTTGAAACGATTATAGGTACTGTATATGATAATGTAAACTCCCTCATGGATGCGTCGGTCTTCGGGATCGGAATTTATAATGATGCATTAAAAGCGATCGAGTTCCCTGCGACTTACGAAAACGGGCAAGCTCTTCCTTTTTATTCCAATTCGATCAATGATGAAAACCGCTTTGCTGTTTTGTGTTTTATACGAAGAGAAGAATTTATCATAGGGGATCTGGAAAAAGAATACAAGGATTATATGCAGCATATCCCCAGGCCTAAAGCAGGCAAACCTCCCGTATCGCTGATCTATCTTCCGCTGAAAGTAAAAGATAATATCCTTGGTGTTATTACGGTTCAGAGTTTTCAGAAGAATGCTTTTTCAGATTACCACCTGTATATGCTTCGTACCATTGCGATCTATGCTGCTATCGCTTTGGAAAATGCGGAGTCATTTAAAAAACTAAACCTTACTGTTGATAGTTTGAAGAAAACACAAAAACAACTTATCCAGTCCGAAAAAATGGCTTCACTCGGTGAACTCACTGCCGGTATTGCCCATGAAATACAGAACCCGCTCAACTTCGTTAATAATTTTTCTGAAGTTAATACGGAATTGATTGAAGAAATGAAAGAAGAAATTAATAAAGGAAATCTTGAAGATGCAAAAGCCATTGCAAATGATATTGCAGAGAACGAACAAAAAATAAATCACCATGGCAAACGTGCTGATGCCATTGTAAAAGGAATGTTGCAACACAGCCGTAGCAGTAGTGCAACAAAAGAACCAACGGATATTAATAAACTGGCAGATGAATATCTACGATTAGCGTATCATGGGCTGAGAGCAAAAGACAAATCGTTCAATGCAACAATGAAAACTGATTTTGATGAAACGATAGGAAATATAAATATCATTCCTCAGGATATTGGCAGAGTGATTTTAAATTTAATTACCAATGCATTTTATGCAATTGCTGAAAAAAAGAAAAGCCCCCATCCCCTAAAGGGGGGTGAAAACTACGAACCAATAGTAACTGTTACAACCAAAAGACTCGGCTCCTCTTTAGGGGATGGGGGCAAAATAGAAATAAGAGTTGCTGATAATGGAAACGGCATTCCCCAAAAAGTTATAGATAAAATATTTCAACCCTTCTTCACCACCAAACCAACTGGCCAGGGAACGGGGCTGGGCTTATCATTGAGCTATGATATTATTAAAGCGCATGGAGGAGAATTAAAAGTAGAAACAAAGGAGGGTGAAGGTGCAGAATTTATTATCCTGTTGCAAGCATGAAAAAATTAGTATAATTATGATTGAATATTAAATTGATACCATGAAAATTTTAGTAGTAGACGATGAAAAGGACATGCAAACACTGTTTGAACAGCGTTTCAGAAAAGAGATCCGCAACCATGAGGCGGAATTTGTTTTTGCTTATTCAGGAGAGGAAGCCGTATTCTATCTTGATGAACATGTTCATGAAGCGGTGTTGATCCTTTCTGATATTAACATGCCCGGCATGAGCGGGTTGGAGTTATTGTCTTACATCAAACATAAGTATGCCTCACCTCCACCGGTAGTAATGATGATCACTGCTTATGGTGATGCTGATAACTATAACGAGGCTATGCATTTGGGAGCAGATGATTTTCTCACCAAACCGCTTGACTTTAATCTGTTGAAAGAAAAACTAAAAATTAAAAACTAATGGCAAAGATATTGGTAGTTGATGATGAGGTTGACCTGGAGATGCTTATCAAGCAGAAGTTTCGTCAGAAGATTCGGGAACATCAGTACGAATTCATTTTTGCTGTAAATGGCAATGATGCACTTGATAAATTGCAGCAACATTCCGATGTGGATGTAGTGCTGTGCGATATCAATATGCCGGAGATGGACGGACTTACCTTACTACTTAAATTAAAAGAATTAAGTCCGTTGATCAAAGCCGTTATCGTATCCGCTTATGGCGATATGGATAATATCCGAACCGCCATGAACCGTGGCGCTTTTGATTTTATTACCAAACCCGTAAATTTTGAAGATCTTGAAGTAACAGTTCAAAAAACAATTCTTTATGTAACCCAGTTGCGGGAAACCATGAAGGCCATTAAAGAAAATAATATCCTGCGGATGTATGTGGATGAAACAGTGCTCAATTTTATGGGCAGCCGTGAGTTTGAATCTTCATTGATGACAAATGAAACAGTAGAAGCCACTGTTGCTTTTATTGATATCTGTAGTTTTACCTCTATCAGCGAAAATGAATCTCCTGACATTGTAGTGAAGTTGCTGAATAATTATTTTGATGTGATGGTGAAGGAGATCATTGCACAAGGGGGCCATGTTGATAAATTTATTGGCGATGCTATTATGGCTGTTTTTCGTGGCGACTATCACCTGGACAGAGCGATAGATGCCGGCCTGGCTGTAAGAAAGCAGATAGAAAAATTACCGAACCTTGCAGAAAATGTTTCCTTTTCGGCCAAAGTTTCAATTGGTATTAATAGTGGTGAAATGATCTCAGGAAATATCGGTTCAGCCAATTTGCGCCGCCTTGATTATACCGTTATTGGAGATGTTGTTAATGTAGCTCAGCGGTTGCAAACCATTGCGGGGGAAGGTCAGATTATTATTAATGAAGCAGCTTACGCAAAAGTGAAAGAGTCATTCAATTGCCGGAAAGTGGGAGAAATGAGTTTGAAAAATAAAGCAAATCCTGTAATGGTGTACGAAGTATTGGATTGAAAAAAAAACCTGCAATGGGCATAGTTTTTTTATCCATTAAACAAGACCGGGATGCCATTTGCAAAATACCTGATAAAAAGATATAAGTTAAAAAATGCAGGAGATAATAAAATTCATCTGATAAGTGTAGAAATTAAAAATATAAAGTAAAAGCTTTTTTGAAGCATCAAAAACTAAAGAATCTTAAACTGATTGAAGCAGTTGTGAAAAGATAACTTTGTGTTTTTAAAGAAGCCAAACCAATTTTAAAATGAAATCTTATAAATTAAATATTAAAGTACTCATTGCAGCAGTTGGGATATTCAGCCTTATAATTTTTTCATTTGTATTAGTAATATTTCATATTGCAAAGATGCAAACTGTAGCAGATATATTACTTGAGTATGCTTACATTATTGCACCTACAAGCCTCTTATGGGTTTTGTCAGATAATTATTTATGGCATACAAAATTGTTTCAGGCTATGCGCAGGCCATTAAATATTCCTCCCGACATCAAGGGGCGGTGGGAAGGAACACTTGAAAATGCAGATGGAAGCGATATACAAAAATTTGTAATAGAAGTAAGACAAACATTAACCACTTTACACGTTCATTCTTATTCATCAATAGGTCATTCTGAAAGTATCCTGTCTGAATTTGCATCAACCCATAACGAGGATAGTTTCACCATGTGTTATTTATGGCATGGGAAAATCAATACTTCCATAAAAGATATTCATCAAACCGAACGCTTTTATGGGTATACAATGCTTCACCTTCATGAGCATGAATCACCCAAAATTTTAAAGGGATCGTATTTCACTAATCGCCTTTCTTCCCAAACCCGTGGCGGTATTCAATTAATCTGGGTATCAAAAAAACTTAAAAGAAAACTTGAATAATAGTTACTTGCACATCAATGGTTTTTTCTTTTTTTCTTAACATCTGAAGTTCTCACCCATTCGTAAGTTTACGTAAACAATTTTATATGAGATTTTTACAAACACTTTTATTGTGCGCTGCAATGTTTTTTACATTTTCATCCTGTGCACAAAAAACAAAAGTTTCGCAAATCAATTCAGTAAAAATAGATCTTTCAAAATATAGCGTTGCAACTTTTGCAGCTGGATGTTTCTGGCATGAGGAAGCTTTGTTTGAAAGCGTGAAAGGTGTTCAGGAAGCTATATCCGGTTATGCAGGTGGCAGCACTAAAAATCCATCTTATGAGGGCATAGAAACCGGCAATACCGGCCATGCTGAAACCGTAAATGTTTATTATGATTCTTCTGTTATCAATTATCCAACGCTGTTAAAAGTATTTTTTGCCGGACAGGATCCAACATCTGCAAACGGGCAGGCGCCTGACTTCGGAAGTCAATACCGTTCAATATTATTTTACAGGAATAGCACAGAAAAACAATTGGCAGAAAATTATATCAAGCACTTAAATGCGTCAGGTAAATATAAAAAACCTATAGCCGTGCAATCAGTGCCATTTGTAAAATTCTGGGAAGCCGAAGATTATCACCAGGATTTTATTCAACACAATCCTAACCAGGGATATGTTCAGAATGTTTCTATTCCGGAGATAAAAAAATTCCAAAAAGAATATCCCCAGTTAATTAAAAAAGATCATATTTTTTAATTGATAAAAGTCTGTCTGGCAACATAACTTTGCAACTATAAATTAAGCGGATGAAAAAGATCTCAATAGTTGTACTGTTTGTTATTTCTGCCTGCAGTACTTCAAAACAAGTAAGCCAATCAACTTCAGCAGTCCCTGTAAACATAGCAGTTACGGGAAAAATATTTGCAAGCCTGTATCAACAGCAGGCAGCGGAATACAGGGCTTTGTGTTTGCAGGCTTTTAATATTGCACGGCTGAGAGTAGATGAGAATTTACAAACAATGGCTGCCAAACCAAAAGCAATTATCACAGATATTGATGAAACTATTTTGGATAACAGCGCATACGAAGTACATCAAACTTTGCAGGGAAAGGATTATGAGTCTGCATCATGGTATCAATGGACAGATATGAGTAAGGCAGATACTGTTGCCGGTGCTCCTTCATTTTTAAAATATGCAGCATCCAAAGGCATTACTATATTTTACATTACTAACCGGGAAGAAAGAGAAAGAGCAGGTACACTTTTAAATCTTCAAAAATTTAATTTGCCCAATGCCGATAATGCACATCTCCTGGTAAGGCAAGGCATATCAAGTAAAGAAGTAAGAAGGCAAGTGGTGGCTACTACACATGATGTTATTTTATTGCTGGGCGATAATCTGGCGGATTTCAGTTCTATGTTTGATAAAAAAATGCTTGATGAACGTAAGCAAAATACGGATGAACTTGCTGCAGCATTTGGAAAAAAATTTATTGTAATCCCTAATCCCGTTTATGGTGATTGGGAATCCTCAATTAATAAATACAACTATACTTTATCCCCTGCCCAAAAAGATTCTGTAATAAAAAGTTTAATTAAAGGATATTGATCTTTTCTATCTGGTGTCATTTAAAACCCTTCAGGAGTTTGATAGGCATTCACACAATTTAATCGCAAATATGACCTCTTGCATTGATAACAGTTTTTTGAACAATGGCTTCAATTGCCGCTGCGTTTTTAATTTTTGACCTTGGAATTTTTATAGAAGAATGACAATCGTGTAACTGGATAATAAGATCAGTGAAATCTTTTTTTTCTTTTTCTTTTAATTTCAGATCGGAGCAATAATAAGAAACATCTAACTTTTTATTATTGGGGATCACTACTATTGTATGCGTTGCTTTTGTTTGCATGGGGAAGAAAATTTTATACCAAAGTTAGATACAAAACCATCCCCATATTTTTCAAATTCACAGGGTGTTGATAAGATGTTAAGGAAGATATTTATCAATTTTGGATGGTATCAAATACAACACAGTCGTTACAATAAAAATAACAATGCTTATCCATGGGATATAAAATGAAATAATAATTGCAATAGTATATACCACCGGGGAGAGAAGAAACTGGATGTGTGCTTCTTTTTTTACTTCTGCCGGTATTTCCCTGTGGAGCATGTGAGGTTTACTTAAGCCATACAGCCATTGAAGATATAAGGTGATATTGCAAAGAGAAAGATTTAAGCCATATACCATTATTGCATACCATTCAAATGTATTTTTTGCTAAAAGACGTGTGCTGAAAGGAACAAGGCAAACCACCATATAAAATAATACACCTAAAAAAATAAAGTAGCGGTCAGTTCTGCCGATGTATTCAAACATAAGCCTGTGGCCAAACCACATAATGCCAAGCACTATAAAACTTATAGCATAACAAAGCAAACCGTACCATGTTTGGTGCAAAGCAGTTGTAAAATCTTTCCAGCTATTTCCCTTTACATCAGGCAATACCAACTCAAGAACAAGTATTGTCATTGCTATACTAAAAATGCCATCACCCAATGCTTCCAGTCTTCCTGAATTCATCGAAAGCTTATGTTTCTCTTCATTCATTTATCTAAGCTAAAAATTCTAAATGAAAAAGCCCGAAAGAATTTAAATTCTTTCGGGCCTTGGCTGTATTTTTAAACCAGGTAGGTTTAAAGTGTATCTTAAAATTAGAAAAGTTTATAAAACCTTCTTGGTTTTTGCAGATAAAAATTAGTTACCCTTTACCATAAACACACAATCTTCTATCTTTTTAATTTGATGTACCCTGTCCATTCCTTTTATGGTAGCAACAGATGGGAGCTTAATTAATTCAGATGTTCTTATTTCTTCCAGCGCCTTATAAATATTTTTTGATTTTATGGCGAAAACAACACCATCTGCATTGGTTTCCTTACTGCTGATAATACCAATCACCTCACCATTTTTATTAATTACAGGTCCCCCGCTGTTACCGGGGTTTACTGAAATACTTATTTGGTAAGCAGTAGTATCTCCTGAATAACCTGACTTGGCGCTAAGATAACCTTCTCCGTATACAACTTCTTCTTTAGGATAACCCAACGTAAATATTTGCTCTCCTAATTCGGAAGAAGCTTTTGGAATTGAATAAGGCAATGCATTTATTTTTCTGAAAGAAGTATCGGTTATTTTTAATATGGCGAGATCATTGCTTTTATTTACATAAACCGGAATGGCAATAAACTGGTCTCCCTTTTTATTTTCTACAATAAGATTTCTTGCATTATTTATTACATGAGCGTTGGTAGCAATAAATCCATTACCGTCAATTAAAAAACCGGTGGCTCTAAAGTTAGCAGCAAATTTTGGTTTGGATGGAGTGGCAGCAGTGGCACTGTCAAGTTTATCTTTTATATTATCAACCTGTGCTTCTATTCTTTTTATTTTATCAGCAACCAGTGGTGTAAGGTTTGAAACCTGTTTGTGTTCTGAGTACATGGAAACTATTGTAGCCGTTGAAATGGATACAATCGCTGCAATGCAAGCCGCTACAGCAATCGTTCTGCGATACCGGTTCCATAAATAAACAATTTTAGCTTTGGTTTTTATTTGTTTTTTAGCAATAATACCTTCATTCATTAAAGTATTTTCCACTTCATCCAATGTATGTTTAAAAAGTTTTCTTTCACCTAATCTTTCCAGTTCATTTAAAAAGAAAGTATGTTCAACAGCCATCTGGTCTATATCAGGCTTATTCTTGCGCATCTCTTCAAAAAATGTTCTTTCCTGCGCAGTCATTTCGCCTTTTTTATAACGTTCAATAGCATCTAAAAGTAAAATATCATCCATATCATCAATCGTTTTTATACTGTGCAAAAAATATTTTTTTCAATCTTACCAGGCATTTATATTTTTGGGTCTTTGCATTATCTGCATTTGTATATCCAAAAAATTCAGCTATTTCCGGCATTGATTTCTTTTGTAAATAATATGCCTCCAAAAGACTTTTACATGGCTCCCCAATTTTACCTAATGCACTTTCCATTACCATAAGATCTGCATTTCTTTTTTCATGAGCATCCAATTCTTCTTCTATCGAAACTACTTCTTCTATATTTTCTGCAGAAGGATTGTACCGCTGCATTTGTTGTAATCTTTTAAGCCATAAACGCCTGCAAACCGAATACAGATACGTTTTTATCTGGCAGGTAAGTTCAAAAGAACCTGAACAAACTTTTTCATAAAGAACTATCATCGCCTCCTGAAATATATCTCTTGCATCATCAGGATAACCATTATTCTTAACTATAAAAGACTGAATGGTTAAGTAATTTTCCCGGTAAATGGTCTCTACGGCTCTTTTATCATTTGCCGCCAACCCCTGCAATAAAATCTGTTCCTGGTTCAATATATTCACGAGGGTATAATTAATACAATTATTATGGGAAAGTAACCCAAAAACTGTTTAAAATTAGTTTAAATGCCGGGGATTCTACTACTACAGATTCTACAAATGTAAAGATTGATACTTCCACTATTGATACAATTAAAGTAGATACGGGTGCAGGCAGGATGAGTAAAGATCCTAAGAAAGCAAAACTTAATCTTGTTTAATAAACATTTTAGTTTGTACCCGCCCAATAAAAAGAGCGGCTTCTTTATAATATTATTTTAGATTGGTAAAGTAAAAACAGTTTCTTATTTTTGGTGACAGATTATGACAATTACGAAAGCAAATACCTGTTCCGATAGCTATCAGTTTTATTTTAGCTACTATTTTATAAATAGTCCGGGAGGCTTTTGTTAAAACTGAAATAACAGAATAAACATAAAGGAATCCCGGCTAAATGGTCGGGATTTTTGTTTTTAATAGTATGAAGAAAAAAATAGCAATACAGGGATTTGAAGGCAGCTTTCACCAGGTGGCTGCACAACAGTTTTTTAAAGATGTGGAAGTGATCTGTTGTTCCACATTTAGAGAAGTGGTAAAAATTGCTGCTGATAAAAAAGAAAGTGATGGGGGAGTGATGGCAATTGAGAATTCTATCGCTGGTAGTATTTTACCAAATTATAACCTGCTGCAAAAAAGTAATTTAAAAATTATTGGTGAGATATATCTCCAGATAAAACAAAACCTATTGGTAAATCCGGGAATAAAGCTGGAAGATATCCGTGAGGTACATTCTCATCCCATGGCATTATTGCAGTGCATAGAATATCTTGAAAAATACAATTGGAAATTGATTGAGACAGATGATACAGCACTAAGTGCGAAGCATATTCATCAACATAAGAGTAAACATATTGCGGCGATAGCAAGCAGGCTTGCCGCTGAGCTTTATCAATTAGATATACTTGCGCCCAACATTCACACACTTAAAAATAATTACACAAGATTTTTGGTTCTGCAACATGCGGATGCAGTAAAAGAAATTTATGATGCAAACAAAGCTTCATTAATTTTTAATACAGATCATTCAAAAGGAAGTTTGGCTAAAGTGCTTACAAAAATTGCTGATGGCGATATTAATTTAAGTAAGCTACAATCAATGCCAATTCCCGGCAGCGATTGGAAATATTCTTTTCATGCTGACCTGGAATTCACCACGATAGAACAGTTTAATAAAGTGATAAAAAATATTACGCCACTAACTGATGATCTTAAAGTTTATGGCATTTATAAAAATGGTAGATAATGGAAACGGCAAAACGGCTTGATGATATTGGTGAATATTATTTTTCTCAGAAATTGAGAGAAATAGATGAGATGAATAAAGCGGGCAAACAGGTTATCAATCTTGGTATCGGTAGCCCTGATATGCCACCACATCCTGATGTGATAAAGACTTTGCATGAAGAAGCATTAAAGCCAAACCAGCATGGATATCAAAATTATAAAGGCAGCCCTGTATTGCGTAATGCAATTTCTAAGTGGTATAAAAAATGGTATGATGTTGAAGTGAATGCTGATACAGAAATACTCCCGCTCATCGGTAGTAAAGAAGGCATCATGCACATTTGCATGACGTACATAAATGAAGGCGATGTTGTTTTAATTCCCAATCCCGGTTATCCAACATACAGAGCTGCCGCAAAAATAGCTGGAGGGAAAATTATCGAGTACACTTTAAAAGAAGAAAATAATTGGTTCCCTGATTTTAAAGAACTTGAAAATTTTTTCTCCTCCCCCACCGGGGGAGGCCGGGAGGGGGCCTTGATGTTTGTGAATTATCCGCAAATGCCAACTGGCAAATTACCAACCAAAGAATTATTTATTCAATTAATTGCCTTTGCAAAAAAGCATAACATTTTAATTGTTCATGATAATCCCTATAGTTTTATTTTGAATGATACTCCCATAAGTTTGCTTGGCGTTGATGGAGCAAAAGATGTTGTGATAGAATTAAACTCCATAAGTAAAAGTCATAACATGGCTGGCTGGCGAATTGGAATGTTGGTTGGTGCAAAAGAAAGAATAGATGATGTGCTTCGTTTTAAAAGTAATATGGACAGTGGGATGTTCCTGCCCATGCAATTAGCTGCAGCAAAGGCTTTGGAGTTAGGTAAGGATTGGTATAATGAAGTAAATAAAGTATATAGAGTAAGAAGGGAAAAAGTATTTGAGCTGCTTAAATTGTTGAATTGTTCTTTTGATAAAAACCAGGCGGGCTTATTTGTTTGGGCATCTGCCCCTTCAGATAGTAAACAGAATTCTAAGTTATTAAAGTCTTCAAAAGTCTCCCCCACCTGGGGAGATTTAGAGGGGGCCGGATATGAATTAAGTGATAAAATTTTGCAGGAGTCAAATGTTTTTATAACACCGGGAGGAATATTTGGAAGTGCCGGTAACAAATATGTGCGGGTAAGTTTGTGTGCCACCGAACAAAAAATAGAAGAAGCGATACAAAGAATTAAATCCTCCAAATAAAGTTCACGAAGATTAATAAAATGAAAGCACATCAAAATATAGAGTCTTCAAAAGCCTCCCCTTTCGGGGGAGATTTAGAGGGGGTCGTCATAACAATCGTTGGTGTTGGTTTAATAAGCGGATCATTTGCATTAGCGATGAAAGAAAAAGGCTTTGCTAAAAAAGTGATTGGTGTTAGCAGAACAGAAGCAAGTCTGCAAAAAGCGCTTGAGCTAGGAATAATTGATGAAGCATTGCCGTTAGCCAAAGCAGTTAAACAAAGTGATTTTATTTATGTTGCTATTCCGGTTGATGTTACCATTCCTATAATGCAACAGATAATGGATATGCTAAATGAAAAACAAATTGTTGCTGATGCAGGCTCTACAAAATATGCATTGTGTAAGGCGTTAGATGACCACCCGATGCGTAAGCGTTTTGTTGCCACTCACCCCATGTGGGGTACAGAATACAGCGGGCCCGAAGCTGCTGTGAGAGGAGCTTTCAAAGACAGGGCCTGTGTTATTTGTGAAAAAGAAAAAAGTGATGAAGATGCAGTTGAGACCGTAGAAAATATTTATAAATCTTTCGGCATGCATATAACTTACATGGATGCGGAAAGCCATGATACACATGCGGCTTATGTTAGTCACATATCACACATCACTTCATTTGCTTTGGCAAATACAGTACTGGAAAAAGAAAAAGAAGAAGATGCCATTTTTGAATTGGCAGGCGGTGGTTTTGAAAGTACCGTGCGTTTGGCAAAAAGTAATCCTTCAATGTGGGCGCCAATTTTTATGCAGAACCGGGAAAATGTTTTGGATGTTTTGAATGAACATATTTCGCAATTAAGAAAATTTAAGGCAAGTTTGGAAAAAGAAAATTTAGAGTATTTAACTCAATTGATGGAGAATGCGAATAAGATAAAAAGAATTTTAAAATGATATTTCGCGAAGCACAAATTAGTGATATACCACAGATACAAATGGTAAGGCATTCGGTAAAAGAAAATGTTTTATCTGATCCGTCTTTGGTTACTGATAAAGATTGCGAAGAATTTTTAACTGTGCGTGGCAGAGGATGGGTATGTGAGATAAATAAAGTGGTTGTTGGGTTTTCAATTGCTGATCTGAAAGAAAATAATATCTGGGCTTTGTTTGTACATCCTGAGCATGAAGCAAAAGGAATTGGAAAAAGATTGCATAAAAAAATGCTCTATTGGTATTTTAATCAAACAAAAGAAAAAGTTTGGTTAAGCACGGCACCCAACTCAAGAGCAGAAAATTTTTACAGGTTGAATGGATGGAAAGAAGTTGGTGTGCATGGAAAAGGAGAAATAAAATTTGAAATGAGTTATGAAGATTGGAATTTAAATTTCCACAAAGACACGAAGGTGCTAAGTAACACAAAGACTTTGTGAATATTTCTGACTGTTGCTTATTAAAAAAATGGAATAAAAATTAAAATAATTTCAGGTTAGATATTGATGTAACGTAATCATGTTAATCAATTAATCCCATAAATCCTGGTTCAGACAATTAATTTTACAATGCAAACAGAAACAAAAACAATGAAAGACCTAATAACAGAAAAATGGAACAAGCGGCCATTAATTATAAGTGGCCCGTGCAGCGCCGAAACAGAGGAGCAGGTGATGGAAACCGCTACAAGACTGGCTAATACAGGTAAGGTAGATGTGCTGCGTGCAGGAATATGGAAACCCAGAACCAAGCCGGGATTGTTTGAAGGCATTGGCGTAAAAGGATTGGCATGGCTTGATAAAGCAAAAAAATTAACAGGCTTGCCGGTAACTGTTGAAGTGGCAACTGCTAAACATGTAGAGGATGCATTGCAGTTTGATGTTGATATTTTATGGATAGGTGCAAGAACAACGGTCAACCCTTTTAGTGTGCAGGCATTGGCTGATTCATTGCGGGGAGTGGATATTCCTGTACTTATAAAAAACCCTGTTCATCCTGATCTTGATCTGTGGTGTGGTGCTATTGAACGCCTGCAAAAAGTTGGCGTTGAAAAAATAGGAATGATCCATCGTGGATTTTCAAGTTATGGAAATACAGAATTCAGGAATGCACCGATGTGGCATTTGCCAATTGAAATGAGGCGTCGTTTCCCGGAGATGTTGTTGATATGTGATCCATCGCACATTTGCGGTAACAGGGTAATGCTGCAGGCAGTTGCACAAAAAAGTATTGACCTTGATTTTAATGGCCTGATGATAGAAAGTCATATTGACCCTGACAGGGCATGGAGTGATGCAAAGCAACAAATAACACCGGAGCGTTTGGCTGAAATGCTTGATGGGCTTATCTGGCGTTCAGAAAACACCGATGCAAAAGAATTTGTTACAGCGCTTGCAACATTCAGGGAGCAGATAAATCATATTGATGATGAGTTACTTTTGCTAATTGGTCAGCGGATGAAAATTGCAGATAAAATTGGAGAATACAAAAAGGATAACAACATCACTATTCTACAAACCAATCGCTGGAATGATATTTTGGAGAGAGCTTTTAAAAAAGGAGAAGATTTAGGATTGAGCAAAGAGTTCATCACTAAATATTTTGATGCAGTGCATCTTGAATCTATTAATCACCAGAATAAAATTATGAATGACTGATGCATCAAACTGAATATAAATTTTCCGACAAAACCATTAGTTGTTATTTTGATGCGGAGTTTTCTTCTCTTGAAAATTTAGTTGATAAAGACAAAATTGTTTTTATAACCGACAGCAATATTGTAAAACTTCATGCGGATAAATTTGAGGGCAAAAAATTTATTGTTATTTCTGCGGGAGAAAAAAATAAGCAACAATCAACGGTTGATTTTATTATCAATGAATTAATAAAGCTGCAGGCCGGCAGAGAAACTTTTATTATTGGTATTGGTGGCGGGGTTGTTACTGACATTGCAGGATATGCAGCATCAGTCTACATGAGGGGTGTTAAGTTTGCATTTATCCCAACTTCTATTCTTGCAATGGTAGATGCAGCAGTGGGTGGTAAAAATGGTGTAGATGTGGGGATATACAAAAATCTTGTTGGGGTTATCCGTCATCCTGAATTTTTATTGTACGATTATTCTTTTTTAAAAACCTTGCCGCAGGAAGAATGGATAAATGGTTTTGCAGAGATAATAAAACATGCCTGCATAAAAGATGAAAAATTATTTGAATTATTAGAGAATAATTCTTTAGAAATTTTTCAACAGGCTCACAGGAAAATTTCTGAATTGATAAAAAGAAATGTTGAAATAAAATATAATGTTGTTGCTAATGATGAGTTTGAAACAGGAGAAAGAAAGCTGTTGAATTTTGGCCACACGCTTGGCCATGCTGTTGAAAATATTTACCAATTGCCGCATGGTAATGCAGTAAGTATTGGAATGGCTGCTGCATGTAAAATATCAGTAGAAGTAAATAATTTCCCCGGTGAAGAAAGTGAAAGAGTAATTGAGCTGCTAAAAAAATATAATCTTCCAGTCACTCTCCCCTTCGGGGAGAGACGGAGTGGGGCTATTTGGGAAGTATTACTAATGGATAAAAAGAAGTCAGGTGACACAATGAATTTTATTCTTCTAAATAAAATAGGAAATGGAGTTGTAAAATCAATTTCATTGCATCAACTAAAAGAATTAATCTTTCAAAATTTATAAAGTAGCAAAGTCCTCTCCTTTGGAGAGGATTTAGGTGAGGTTAATATGATCGTAAAAATTCAGCCATCAAAAATTTCAGGAAGAGTTACTGCACCTGCTTCCAAAAGCTCTATGCAGCGGGCTTGTGCAGCTGCTTTGCTGAAAGAGGGCGACACGATTATAAGTAACCCCGGCAAAAGTAATGATGATCTTGCAGCATTGGATGTAATCCAGAAATTAGGAGCAACAGTAAAACAATCGGGAAACGAATTATTGATTTCATCCAGCGGAATAGATCCTGTTTTTTCCGAAATCAATTGCGGGGAAAGTGGATTAGGATTAAGAATGTTTGCACCCATTGCTGCATTAAGTTCACAGCAAATTATTTTAAATGGAAGTGGAAGTTTATTACAACGTCCGATGAATTTCTTTGATGAGATCTTTCCTTTATTAAAAATTCAAATCCAATCCAACAATGGGATGCTGCCCATAAAAATTAAAGGGCCGTTGCAGCCTGCTGATATTACTATTGATGGTTCACTAAGCTCTCAATTTTTAACCGGCTTATTAATGGCTTATGCAAAAGCCTGCACAAAACCTGTAACCATAAAAGTGAACGATCTTAAAAGCAAACCATACGTAGATCTTACTTTACAGGTGATGAAACATTTTGGTTGGAGAGTGGAGAATGATAATTATAAAGAATTTCATTTCAATCCGAAAGTTTTAAAAGTCTCCCCCACCGGGGGAGATTTAGAGGGGGCTTATACTGTTGAAGGTGACTGGAGCGGCGCCGCTTTTTTATTAGTTGCAGGCGCAATTGCCGGAGAAATTTCTGTTGATGGTTTAGATGTAAATTCTGCTCAGGCTGATAAAGCAATTCTTACTGCATTAAAAAAGGCTGGCGCAAAAATTTCTGTAGATAATAATAAGATCTCAATTATGCCGGTAGCACTTAAACCATTTTATTTTGATGCAACTGATTGTCCTGATCTTTTTCCTCCTTTAGTTGCGCTTGCAGCTTATTGTACTGGAACAAGTTCTATAAAAGGTGTAACAAGATTAACACATAAAGAAAGTAACCGTACGATTTCTTTGCAGGATGAATTTAAAAAAATGGGAGTTGAGATTGAAGTTAAAGGAAACTATATGCTGATATTAGGTAATGGAAAATTAAATGGAGCAATTGTGCAATCACATCACGATCACCGCATCGCAATGGCATGCGCTGTTGCAGCCCTAAAAGCTAATGGAGAAACAACTATCCACAATGCCGAAGCTATCAATAAATCTTATCCTGATTTTTATGATCATCTTCAAAAGTTAAATGCAAATGTGCAAAAGGCATAAAGAATATCTTTGCACATTCTTACATTGTACTTCGTACTTCATACATCATACATCGTAAATAGAAAATAAAATGAGTTATACAGTGGCAATAGTTGGGCGGCCTAATGTAGGTAAGAGCACCTTTTTTAATCGCATGCTGGAACAGCGCAAAGCAATTGTGGATGATATCAGCGGGGTAACAAGAGACAGGCAATATGGCGTTGCAGAATGGACTGGTAAAACTTTTAATGTAGTGGATACAGGAGGCTTTGTGCCGCACAGCCAGGATGTTTTTGAAAGAGAGATACGCAAACAGGTATTGATTGCTTTGGAAGAAGCCAATGCAATTATTTTTATGTGCGATGTAACAACCGGCATCACCAATCTTGATGAATCAATGACAGAGATATTAAGGCGCAGTAAAAAACCTGTTTACTTAGTGATAAATAAAGTTGATAATCATGCAAGGCTTTTAGAAGCATCAGAATTTTATAGTTTGGGTTTTGAGAAAATATATTTTGTTTCCTCTGTAAGCGGTACCGGAATTGGCGATCTGCTGGATGATATTTGTACATTGATACCTGATGAAGTTCCTGTTGAATCAGGTGAATTGCCAAAGTTTGCAATTATCGGTCAGCCAAATGTTGGCAAATCTTCTTTGCTGAATGCTTTAACAGGGCAGGAGAGAACTATTGTTAGTGATATTGCAGGTACTACAAGAGATACCATTCATACAACCTATAATCTTTTTAATAAGGAATTTATTTTAATTGATACTGCCGGTATAAGAAGAAAAACCAAGGTAAGCGAAGACCTTGAATTTTATTCGGTTATCCGTGCCATAAAAGCAATGGACGAAGCAGATGTTTGCTTATTTCTTTTAGATGCCGAAAAAGGATTAACAGCGCAGGACCTGAATATTTTTTCTCTTGCAGTAAAAAAAGGAAAAGGAATAGTGGTACTGGTAAATAAATGGGATCTTGTAGAAAAAGAAACTAACAGTGCAAGGGATTATGAAAAAGAATTAAAAAAACGGTTGGCTCCATTTAACGATGTTCCCATACTTTTTATTTCTGCCACAGAAAAAACAAGAATTTTTAAGGCAATGGAAATTGCTTTAGATGTATTTGCTAACAGGAGTCAAAAAATTACTACCTCAAAGCTTAATGATACCATGCTAAAAGCAGTAGAGGCTTATCATGCTCCTGTTGTAAGAGGCAATGCCGTTAAAATAAAATTTGTAACTCAACTTCCTACAGTTGTGCCATCGTTTGCCTTTTTTTGTAATTTTCCTGAAGATATAAAGACCCCGTACAAAAATTATCTGGAGAATAAATTAAGGGAGAATTTTAAACTTACCGGCGTACCTGTCCGTATTTTTTTCAGAAAGAAATAACAGGGGAATATTTTTTAACTTCTTTAAAAAAGAAAACTAAACAGCGAATGTTGCTTTAGTGAATAATATCCTATACATTTGCGGCCATTAAACATTAAATAAAATAAAACAAAAATGAAAAAATTAATTGCTATTGTAGCTATTGCTGCATTTATGACTGCCTGTAACGGTGATAGTACAAAAACAGAAAGTACTAATACTGATTCTACTAAAATGATGGCCGACACTTCAGCTAAAAACATGATGGATACTACCAAGAAAATGATGAACGATGCTAAAAATATGGTAGACACTGCTAATAAAATGATGGATAAAGCAGCTGATAAAGTAAAAGAAGGTGCTGATAAAATGAAGAAAGAGGCTGATAAGAAATAAATAATCTTACATTCAGATCATATTTTCATGCAAAAATATCCCTCCCGCAAAGCGGGAGGTTTTTTTTACAAAGTTTTTAAATCCGGCAACATTTACTATACCTTTGGTTGCGATTTTAATTTTTAAAAACATAAAATATAAAAAATGAAAAAACTATTTTCGATTATTGCTATTGCTGCTTTTATGACTGCCTGTAATGATTCTGATTCTAAAACAGAAACTACCGGAACCGATACTACAAAAATTATGAAAGACACATCATCTATGACGACCACTCCATCAACAATGGAATCTTCTACTATGAAGGAAGGGATGATGACAATGAAAGATGGTAAAATGATGGAAATGAAAGATGGCAAATGGATGGCAATGGATAAAACTATGACATGTACCGACGGATGTAAAGTGATGACTAACGGAGAAGTGATGATGAAAGATGGAAAGAAAATGATGATGACAGAAGGAATGATGATTGATAAAGATGGTCACATGATGGATAAGGATGGCAAAATGATGGATATGAAAATGGATATGAAGATGGATAAGAAAAAATAATCACCCATCCTGTTATTAACTGTAAAAAATTACCCTCCCGTTTTACGGGAGGGCTTTTATTTTTTGTTCTGTCCCTGGTAAATTTTTGGGTTGAGCCTTTTCACTATCCAGGTGCTTTTTTATTACAATAAAACAAATTATTATAAGCAAAAGAAGAAGAACAATAGCAAGATATAGCCAGGGCTGGTCTTTTAGGGCACGTTTTTGTTTTCTTTTTTTCTTTTTATCTAATTGTTTATGCAGGTTAGCATTTAACTGCTCTACAAAAAGAGAAAGATCTTTTTTGTTTTTCAAATCTTCCAAACCTTCTACCGCATCATTTACAAAATCAGAATCCGCCATCTGCTTTTCAATATCATGTTTCTCTTCTGCAGACAGTTTGCCGCTTAAGTAATCCATCAACTTTTGGTTGTCAATATCTTTGTTACTATTGGATAATATGTTTAATAATTTATCGTCCATGGTTTATTTTCTTTTCAAGCAATAGTCTCAAATTTCTTTTCCCGTTTTGGATATTACTTTTTACCTGCATCATATTATACCCTGTTTTGACAGCAATTTCGGTGTATGATTTTTTTTCAAGGTAAAACAAAGTTACACATAGTTGCTGCTCATGGTTAAGCTGCTGTAATGCCGACTGCATATTGCTTAACGTATTGTCCTTTTCAATCAGCAAATTTCTATCCTCGGTTGTATCAGGCGTTCCAGCCATTTTCTCTGTTATCTCAACGGTATATTTTCCTTTATCCCGCAGCTTCATCAGGCAATGATTTTTTGCTATCATATATATCCAGCTTTTAAAATATTCAACTTTGTAATTATGCAATTCATTAATTGTTTTTAAGAAAATCTGCTGGACACAATCTTTTGCATCTTCTTCATTTTTTAAATACTTCATGCAAACACCAAACAATAAAAGCGTATACCTTGGTAGTAATAACCCAAGCCATTCGTTATTGTAATCGCTGTAAAACCTGTTCAGCAATTCTTTATCATCAATATGGTTTATTTTTTGCAAATTCAGACCTGGATTAACGATATTTACCTGAGATGTAAACATAGATAAATTCCATAATTTACACATTGAAAAAAAATAATATTATGAAGTATGCAGGGTGCTGTGTTCCGGTAAGTGCACTAAGAAATGAACCTTCTCACAGGAGTGAAATGATAAGCCAGTTATTATTTGGTGAGTGTTGTACGTTTTTGGAATATGGTGCGGATAACCTGCCTGCCGGACAGGCAGGCTGGGTTAAAATAAAATGCAGATATGATGAGTATGAAGGCTGGTGCCCGCTAAGTAATATTGTAGAAATTGATGAGAAAATATATTTGCAGGCAGATAAAGCCCTTACGGATGATTGGGTTAATGAGGTAGATTACAATGGGCATAATATGTACGTGCCATTGGGCAGTTCGCTTACTTCATTAAATCATGGAAAGGTATTTTGGAGAAAAAATTCTGTTCAGTATTCGGGTAAAATATGGAAACCTTTGGAAGTAAAAATTAATTCTAAGATAATTAAACAGGTGGCATATAAATTTTTAAATACAGCGTATTTATGGGGTGGAAGAAGTGTCTTTGGTATAGACTGCAGTGGCTTTAGCCAGATGGTTTATAAATTTTTAAATATCCCATTACCCCGTGATGCCCGGTATCAGGCAGAAAAGGGTGACACGGTTAAGTCTCTTAAGGAAGCTGTTTGCGGAGACCTTGCTTTTTTTGATAATGAAGAAGGGAGAATTACGCATGTAGGAATTATATTAAATCCCAATGAAATAATTCATTCTTCAGGCAAAGTGCGGCTGGATAAAATAGATAATGAAGGGATAATAAATTTAGAAACCAGGAAGCGTACTCACAAACTCAAAGTAATTAAAAGGTATTTTTAAATCAGCTGTTAGTATCCTGTTTATGATGGGGTAAGCTATTTTGTAAAGAAGAATCCGCTTTCTCATTTGTAATAGTAGGTTCTTTTATTTTTTTATCTATGAAAAACATTTTAACTGCTATCACCAATAATACAATTGCAAAGATTTTTTTTACAGTTTCCTGTGGTAAACTTAAAGCGATCCTGCTTCCAAAATAACCACCTGCCAAAAAACCAACTGCTACTAACCAAACGGTTTTTACATCTACAAAACCTGCTTTATAATATTGAAGAACTGCTAAAATACCTATTGGTAAAAGTAATATTCCCAGCGATGTTCCCTGCGCCAACTTTTGTGAAAATCCTAAAAAAAATATTAATGCAGGAACAATTATAAGGCCCCCGCCAATGCCTACTAAACCGGAAAGCATACCGGCTGCAATGCCCACTAACAAAAGGATAAGAATGGTTTGTATAGTCATGATTGTTTATTAACAGAGTTAGGAAATTTTTCTTTATAATAGGCTATTGATTCATTAATAATATCAAATGCTTCTGCTTTATCCTGAAAATCATTTATCTCTACTTTTTTGTTTTCTAAAACTTTATACTGCTCAAAATAATTTTTTAATACAGTAAAAAAGTGAGGCGGAACTGCATCAATACTTGTAATAAAATTCACGCTTGGGTCTTTAGCAGCCACTGCAATAATCTTATCATCTATCAATCCTGTATCTATCATTTGCATATTGCCAATTACATAAGCTTCTACAAGGCATAGGGATTGAATAGACTCTGAACACATCACTAAAATATCCAGTGGATCACCATCTTTGCCCAGTGTTTGCGGAATGAATCCATAATTTACAGGGTAATGGAATGATGAATAAATTACACGGTCTAATTTTAGTAAGCCGGTTGCTTTATCAATTTCATATTTTGTTTTAGAGCCTTGCGGAATCTCGATCAAAGCATTTACTACCTCAGGAGCTTTTTCGCCGAAATGTGCGCCATGCCATGGATGCAATACATACATAATAATTATTTTGTAAGTGTATAGCCAAACCAGGTAGCGGCTAAACCAATTATGATACTAAGCAAAAAGTACAATAAAAAAACTAAATAGCGTTGTTGCTGCAATAATTCAAAGCCCTCTAATGAAAAAGCAGAGAATGTTGTAAATCCACCACACACTCCGGTGGCTAAAAATTTCCAGCCATCGTTTGTGATAGTGTTCTTTAAAAGCAATCCTAATAAAATACCAATTAAAAAACTACCGGCAATGTTTACAATGAAAGTGTGGTAGGGGAAAATTTTATTTACAGGAAGCAAAGCTACACTGTAACGCAGTATGGAGCCAATTGCTCCGCCAGCCCCAACCAATAAAAAAGTAATAAAATTCATAAACTATTTAAAAATGTATGAGCTATCTAAAAAAGTATATTTAAAATCTACCAGCCATTCATTATTTTTTTTGATGAGTTTTATTTTAGCAGGCTCTTTTTTATATGTATTTGAATAGTTGATAATGGTTATTGAATCAGAAATATTTTCAGTTGAGTTGATAATTATATTTGAATTTTTATATCCATCCTTATCTTTTGCGGGCTTCTTTTCATCAAATTCCACGAACCTTTCAAAATACATAAGGTTGGTGCTGTCTGTCAATAGATATTTTTTTGCATAATCATAATCACCCGTCAGTGATGCATTAATAAATTCACGACCAGCTTCTAAAGGATCAGAATTCTTTTTTGTTTTTACAGATTGATTGCAGGCAGAAAAAAATAAAACAGATGTTAATGAAATAGAAAATAGTTTGTTCATGAACAGATTTGGCGCAAAGATACTGTTAGAAAAATAATAGGCAATCGTTATTCTCCTTTTTTGATTATTTTTATTTTATACAAATATTATCTCTCATTTATCTCCTTATGAAAGTATTCTATATTTTAATTTCGATAGCTGTTTCATTTTTCTTCGTCTCCTGTCAAAGCGGTGGCTCTGGATCTTTCTATGCAATTAAAATGAGATTAAATAAAGGAGATACATTCGCTCAGAATATTCAAATGAATATGAAAATGAAAACATTCACAGGCGAATCAATTACAAAGATGCAAATGACAACTACTTTTGAAGTGATAGATAGTACCCCATATGGTAAGGATCTAAAATTAACTTACAGAAACGTCCATACAACAATGGACCTGCCAAAAAATAAATTTACTGATAGCATTATCAATAAGGCGAATCATCAGATTATAGGTAAATCGGTTGTTTTCAAATTATCAAGCGATAATCAAATTGCAGACGTAGAAGGAATGGATAGTATTATTCGCAACAGCATAATAGATAAGGGCACCAAGTTTGCTATTCAGGAAAATTTTTCAAAAAAACAGTTGAACAATTATTTTGGATTAATGTTCAGTCTTTATCCAAAAGATTCCGTAAGAGTTGGTGATAGTTGGAAAGGCACTGGTTCCCTGAACATCGGAGGAATTGATATGGCTGTAAATATTAAATACACATTGCTTTCAGTCAAAAACGGACTATCTGAAGTTGCTGTTGATGGTACACTTGACGAAAACGGAAGAATTGCTGAGAATCGGATGAATATTGAACTGAAGATTTACGGAGATCAAAAAGGTATGTATGTTGTAAGGATGGCGGATGGATATTTAGATCATGGCAATTACAAAATGAACATGACATCTGAAATGCAAATGATGGGATTTAAAATTCCGATTTCGATTAATGCAGATTTTGTGATCACACGAAAGTAATTAAGCATAATGAGTTATCTCTGCTCACTACTTTAAAAAATATTCCACTGCAAGGGCATAACCTTTTAATCCAAGTCCGCTGATGGTACCTTTACATTTTGCAGAAACATGAGATAGTTTTCTAAATTCTTCTCTTGCATCAATATTGGAAATATGAACTTCTACAACAGGTATCTTAATGGCTGCTATTGCATCGCCGATTGCTACTGATGTATGAGAATATCCTGCAGGGTTTAGTATAATTCCATCCATCTTCATTCCCGCTCTCTGTATCTCATTTATTAATTCGCCTTCTACATTGCTTTGAAAATAATCAAAGTCTATAGTTTCATATTTTTTGCGCAGCTTTTGAAAATAATGTTCAAAACTTTCTCCGCCATAAATATCAGTTTCTCTTGTGCCGGTCAGATTAAGATTAGGTCCGTTAATGATTGAAATTTTCATAACACGAATTTAAGTTTGAAACACGAATTACACGAAATTAAAAAATTGAATAATGGTAAAGTTCAATTGCACTACTTGAGCCAAAAAAAATTCGTGTAATTCGCCCTAATTCATCTTAGACTTTATAACTAGTGATATAAAGTCATCAAACAAATAACGACTGTCGTGTGGACCGGGAGTAGCTTCAGGATGATATTGAACTGAGAAAGCAGGCTTATCTTTTAAGCGAATACCTTCAATAGAATCATCATTGAGGTTTACATGCGTTATTTCAATATTCTTTGCAGCCCTTACTGCATCAGGGTTTACACCAAAGCCATGATTTTGTGTAGTGATCTCACATTTACCGGTAATAATATTTTTTACAGGATGGTTTAAACCTCGGTGGCCATGATGCATTTTAAAAGTAGGTATATCATTGGCAAGTGCAAGCAATTGCTGGCCAAGGCAAATACCAAAGAATGGTTTATTTGCTTTAAGAATTTGTTTTATTGTTGTAACAGCATAATCCATAGGCTCAGGATCACCGGGGCCATTACTGATAAAATATCCATTAGGTTTAAATTCTTCTAACTCTTCAAAGCTTGTTTTGGCGTTAAATACTTTTAAATAAGCACCTCTTTCCAAAAGACAATTAAGAATATTTTGTTTTACTCCATAGTCAAGAACTGCCACTCTTATATCGCTTTCAGGGTTTCCTAATTCATAATTATTTTTTGTAGAAACGATCGAGGCTAATTCAAGACCTTCCATAGAAGGTACTTCGGAAAGTGTTTTCTTTAATTCTTTTTCATTAAAATTTTCAGAAGAGATAATGCAGTTCATTGCTCCCTGTGTGCGAACATGAGCCACCAATGCACGTGTATCAATGCCTTCAATGGCAACAATATTTTGTTCTTCAAAATAGTTTTGTAAAGAATTATTTGCCTGGAATCGTGAATATTGTTCTTCAAGATTTTTTCCAATAACACCTTTTACTTTTACCCCGATACTTTCAACATCTTCATTTTTTACTCCATAGTTTCCTACATGCACATTATTCATTATCACAATCTGCCCATAATAACTGGGATCAGTAAAAACTTCCTGGTAGCCTGTCATGCCGGTATTAAAACACAATTCGCCGGTGGCAGTACCAGTTTTTCCAAAGGCTTTCCCTTTAAAAATATTTCCATCTTCTAAAATTAAAATGGCAGGCTTATTAAGTTCGGGTGCAGACATCTAACTAAAAATTTTTGCAAAGAAACGGAAAAAGCCTGAACCATGATTTGGGGAGATTAAAAAGATTAAAAAAAAAAATGTCTGAACCTTGATTTGGGTGGATTAAAAGATTAATAAGAATACTCTATTCAATCCGCCTAATCCTATAATCTCCCCAAATCATGGTTCCGACAAAAAAAAGACCTTGAAGGTTTTTAAAACCTTCAAGGTCTAATCGTAATTTTAAAATATTTCAATTTAATCTTATAATCCATCCAAATCGTGCCTGTCCCGGTTCTTCGGGAGTCAGATAATTATTTCGAAGGTTCTTCCTGTGCCTCAGGATTTTCAGTTGTTGGAAGAGGTGCTTTTTCAGTTTTCTCAGCTACAGCTTCTTCTACAGGAGTCGGCTCTTTAACTGCGGTTGCTTTTTTACGGCTACCTGCACGACGAGTTTT
>JANXQO010000099.1 GCA_025353485.1 Chitinophagales bacterium | reverse complement strand
TAAAGATGTAGTACAGCTAAATTATACAGCCGATGAACTCTACTATTTTGTACGTTTGTCGGACAGTAGTATTTTAAAATTATTGTGTACTAAAAAAGGATTTTAAAAAATAATTATGAAAAAATTTGTTTTTATGAAAACTTTATATAATTTCACTCTTCCAATATCTCAAAATAAAGATGAAAAACTATTTCGCCTATCGCAATAGCTTCTACTCTTCCCTTTTATTTATTGGAAAAAAAAATTAAACAATTATCCAATAATCCAAAATGTAGAAGTTTTATGAAATCCCTTACGAATCTTTCCGACCAGCAACTTATTCATTTATACATGGATGGTGACGCTGAATCTCTTTCAACCCTTATACTCCGTTATAAGGACAAAATTTACACCTCAATTTATTTACTGGTAAAAGACAAATATCTTGCCGAAGACATCTTCCAGGATTCTTTCATCAGAATAATTGACACATTAAAAACAGGAAGGTACACAGATGAAGGTAAATTTTTACCATGGGCTATGAGAATAGCACACAACCTTTGTGTTGATCATTTTAGAAAAGTAAAACGTACCCCTGTAATTAAGACAAGTGATGACCGTGACATTTTTGAAGTAATTAATTTTTCTGAGCCCGGTGCCGACCATCGTATGATGCAGGGACAAAGCCATGACAGGGTTAGAAAAATGTTAGAGTTACTTCCTGAAGATCAAAGAGAGGTTATCATTATGCGCCACTACGCTGATCTTAGCTTTAAAGAAATTGCAACACTTACCAACTGCAGCATCAATACAGCTTTGGGCCGTATGCGTTATGGTCTTATAAATTTAAGAAAAATGATGGTTGAAAAGCAGATAGCTTTATAAATAATTTTGTAACCCCCACTAATTTCTAAATCCTTCCCAATTGGTAAGGATTTTTTTATTGTGCTTATTTTAAAAAAAAATGTTGAGCAGCTTAACCAACTTCAATAAACATTTGTGGCTATGCTCCGTTCAACATTGGTTCTTGGGTCATCAAATAAAAATTATGGGTACCCTTTTAATTCTCTGCATTCACTTCGGTTAAAATCTTTAATAAGCAATCAACATCAGGTCATCATATTTTTATTTTAAACTCCACTTCTTTGGGGGGAAGGCATTGCCTGTCGGTACAAGCCATGTAATTAATTGTGCCAGTGATTTTATAGCCTTTTTTTAATCTTACCAACTGCACAAAATCCACAGAGCTTTCAAAATATTTTTGATTAACATTAAATTCCTTTTCAAATATGGTTTTCAATTTACCAATTTCTTTTATCGTACCTACCACTTTTCCTTCTTTTATTTTTATCCCGGTAGCCTGTGCGCCTCCATTAGGATTTTTTACAGAATAGATATGCCACTTAGGTTCTATCATAGCTTTTACATGAACCTCATACAGGTCATTTCCTTTTTTTACAACTGAATAATTAAATGTAACGGGATTTAAAATTTGTGCATAAGAAGCAGTTATTGTAAATAATGTAAATAAAGTAAAAAGTAATTTTTTCATGATACTATTTTATTCAAATTTACAATATCAAAATATAAAAAACGGAGGTTAAAAAAAAATTGGGAGCAGCTTAACTTTAACTTATAGTAAAAGTTCTTTAAAAATTTTTTTGCCATCAATGTTTCCTAATGCAGCACTGCAGGCTCTTTCAGGGTGTGGCATCATACCAAAAACATTTCTTTCTTTATTACAAATGCCTGCAATATTTTGTATAGATCCATTAGGATTAATTGCCTCATCCATATCCCCTTTTTCATCACAATAGCGATATACTATTTGTTTTTGTTGGCTAAGATTTTCTAACGTTTCTGTATCGGCATAGTATCTTCCTTCGCCATGTGCTATTGGAATTTTTATCACTTCTCCTTCTTCATTCTTAATAAAAACATTTTTACAAACAAACTGCATGTTTGCATTTCGCAACAGAACACCGGGAAGTAAACCACTTTCACATAATATCTGGAAGCCATTGCAAATGCCAAGAACTTTACCACCACTGTTTGCAAATTCAATTACACTTTGCATCATCGGGCTAAATTTTGCTATGGCGCCACAACGTAAATAATCACCATAACTAAAACCTCCGGGTAATATTATACAATCCTCTTTTGAAAATACGGACAGATCGCTATCCTTATGCCATAGCTCAACAACTTCCTGTTTTAATTCATCACGTAAGGCGTTTATAACATCATGATCGCAATTTGAGCCCGGAAAAACTACCACACCAAATTTCATCTGATTTATTTTTAAATATTCTCAAAGATAAGCTCTGTAATTATTGATACCGTAACTTATAATAATAACTATCAGTACCATCAGCCAATGCAACAAAACCGATAACCATCTTTTTGCCGGATATAAAAATGCACAGGCAATGTAGGCTGATAATGGAATGGCGGTTAATATCCAATATTCAAAAGTATGTGTTGCATTTATAAATGGCACAAATAGAGCAACAACCATATACAAGAGGACAAGGCTCCATCTTTTACGAACCTGAACCAATTGTTTTCTAAAGTTAGCCTGCACAAAAAATCCACCAATCAAAAATGCAAGTATTACCAAACAAATACCTACCAGTTCCCAATAGTTTTGATGAAATTTAGGATAGCTGATTTCAAATTGAGGAATTTTATAACCATTTAGTCTATCAGTTAAAAACAAATATGAGAACAAAAAATAGTAAGGCGTTAGAATTCCTAAAATTGATATGATCCACTCTGCCAGTATGAAGGGCCGTGAAACTATTAATGCAAATACAATTAATAAAACAAAGGCAAGGGAAGGAAAATAAAAGAATGTAGCAATGCCTATCATCATACCAATATTAAAAAGCGTGGACTTAGGATTTGCATTACTATATAAATTACTCATTCTTGCCCAAACCCAGATAAGCAAAGTATTTATTACCAATGGAGCAGTTAATACATTCCATTCGGTAAACATTGATGTTATAAGTAAATAACTCATTGCAGGCAGGTAATTAGCCCGCTGCATCATCTTTTGCTCGTTAATTAAAGTATTAAAAGTAATTGCCTGGGTAAATAGTAAAAAGTATGTAATGGAAGGATAGATTAAGGGAAACTTTGAACCGGTGTTCTCCAATTTGGATAATATTTCTCTGAATAAAAATCCATCTGTTTTTTGTACAACCGGGATATGAGGATGTATAAAGCATGCAAGCTTTAAAAGCAATCCATAAATAAACAATAAAAAAGCATTAAAGGGATTGTTGGCTTTAAAAATGCCTATCACAGTTTTACGGTTAATTGGTTAATAAGTTGATTGGTTAATCCAGGATTGATATTTAAACCAATTAAGTTTAAAAGAGATTACGTTTTTAGTACTCAATTTTTGCAAAGCAAATATAGTTTCTGTACAAGCAGGGAACAATGATTTGTTTTGAACTTACCTGCTTTGCAAACCTTGGCATAAATTGGTAACCTTTATCAAGGCTTTTTAGTGTAGGATTTCTTGTTAATTTACCATCAGGGGCAATGCTTTGATCAGCAATAAGCTGGTTCCTTCTTTCCAGTTCATTAAATAAAAAGTGGAGCTCCCCACCTGCATTAATTATCTGGTACGAAAGAAAATTATCATCACCATCATCATACTGATCTTTGTGGATTACATTCGTCCAATCTAATTTCCCGGCTTTATCTACATTCATAATTACGATGTTGTTATAATAAAACCTCGTTGAAGAACTGGTGTTTCCAGGCCGGTAATAATATCCATAATAGGAGCGTGAATACAGATAATAATCATAAGAAGAAAGATAGGGATAGCTGTATAAATAATCCATCCGGTTCCATGGATTAGATCGTGATTGCGTATTAAAATCTTCTGCAGATACTATAAATCCGCCATCTTTTTTTAATGTAACATTGCGGATAAAAAAATCATTATAAGCGAACTTTATTCCCCCTTCAGCCTTTGCTTCTCTCTTCATTGTATCGCTGAATTCTGCCATATTCTGTACAAGTAATTTGTCTGCCTGTTTATCCCATATAGCACTATACAATCCATCAATGTTACCCCGCTTTTGATTGTAGTAAAACGAATTTAAAAGATAGCGCTTGTTAACATTGTCCACTTTTACTGTTACCTCATCAAGATAACTTTTATTAAGTGGGATTACATTTTCATTAAACTTGTCAGACAAAGAAGCTTTTGTAAACAAAATTAATTTAGATACCAATTCGCGGCTGCCACCTTTTACACTTTTTGCAAAAATAAAAGTGCCATCATTATCTACATAAAAATCACTAAACACATCTTTGCGGTCGTCATAAGGCATCTGCATTCTGGATGTAAACTGCAGTTGTAACTGAGAATTGAAAAGAAGCGTTTTGAAATTTATTTTTTCATTTTTCTTTTGAATTTTAAAGATCATTATCTTTTGTTTATCCTCACTATACGCCAAATTATATATCTTATTATCTGCAAAAGTGCTTATCTGTGTTGTATCCAGTTCTAAAGGTTCACCTATCTTTTTACCACTGCCATCAATTTTAGCAGCCATGCAATGCAAGTGGTTTCTTTTTTGATATTGATAAATTATATAAGCAAAATCAGGAAAGGAAATAAAATCTGCATTCAATGTTTTATCGGGCATAAAATCCAGCTCAACCCTTTCTTTTAAATCCATATTATTATCATACACACTAACTGCATTGTGATTGCGGATATTTTTATATACTAAAAAATTACCACCCACTTTACCAATAATTTCAAAATCAAGTGTTCTTCCATCTTCCCTTTCAGGTTCGGTATAACTAATTTGCTGGCAAACACCAACCAGGGGAAGTATCAGCACTAAAAAAAGTAAGTTTCTAAATTTCATACGTGTTTATTAAGTTTAAATTTACTAAATAATTACGGATAATAACATCAACTAAATTACTAACAATTATGCCTGTAGTGCTGATAGCCGGAG
The DNA here is from genome assembly GCA_025353485.1 of Chitinophagales bacterium. Lineage (GTDB taxonomy): Bacteria > Bacteroidota > Bacteroidia > Chitinophagales > Chitinophagaceae > Ginsengibacter. The sequence continues at coordinate 16,919 of JANXQO010000099.1, read as the reverse complement.
GAACCGGACTTATTGGAAAAAATTTAACAAGACATCTAAACGCAAAAGGATACGAAGTGATAATTGTGAGTAGAAAGCCATCCCACACATCCGGTAATCCAATGATAACTTTTGCAAACTGGAATATTGATGAGCAAAAAATGGATATTGATGCCTTATTAAAAGCAGATTATATTATTAACCTTGCCGGCGCAGGAGTGATGGAGAAAAAGTGGACCAAAAAATATAAAAAAGAAATTGTTGAAAGCAGAACAAAAAGCAGCGAACTTTTGATAAGGGCTTTGCAGGAAAATACTAATCATGTAAAAACAATTATTTCTTCTTCGGCTATTGGATGGTATTCCCTCAACCCTACCTTCTCCACCACAAGTGGAGAGGGGGTAGCAAACAAATCATTTATTGAAAGTGATGCGCCTGGTGAAGATTTTTTAGGTGAAACCTGCAGGCTTTGGGAAGAAAGTATAGAGCCTGTTACTAAACTTAATAAACGCCTGGTAAAACTGCGTACAGGCATAGTGCTTAGCAATGAAGGCGGGGCCTTTGCAGAATTTAAAAAACCTTTACGCTTTGGTATTGCTGCCATTTTAGGAGATGGCAAACAAATAATTAGCTGGATACATATTGATGACCTTTGCCGGATGTTTATCTATGCTATAGAAAACGAAAATTTATCCGGAAGTTATAATGCTGTAGCACCATTGCCGGTAAATAATAAAAATCTCATTTTAAAATTGGCAAAAAAGATGAGGAAACAGTTTTACATTCCTGTGCACGTGCCGCAATTTTTATTAAAATTAATTTTGGGAGAAAGAAGCACAGAGATATTAAAAAGTGCAACTGTTAGTTGCGAAAAAATAAAAGCTGCGGGGTTTATTTTTTTATATCCATCTATTGATGCTGCATTGAAGGAATTAACAGGCAATAAATCATAATCCCATTAATCCCAAAAACCCTATAAATCATGGTTCAGACAATCAGAGATCCTGCGTTTGAAATCTTTTTACAGAAATAAAATAATATAAAAAAAGATACAATGCACTTAACCCTAATAAAATATATACTGATGGCGGTGTGCTGAGTTGTATTATATTTCTAAAAAAAGGAAATGGAATTAAATTATCTGTTGTATTTAATGGCAGGTAATCTCCGGGGCCATTTATTTTTCTTACCCCTCCCATATTATTTAGTACCGCACCCAAAATATTTTCAATAATAAATGAGTATAAAAAAAATAAACCAATGGATAGCCCGGACCTTTTTATCAATATACTTAATAGTAATGCCAGCATACAATACGATAATGATTGTACAAAAAAGTATCCGATAAATTCAACTTTTACAAAACTAAAAGTGCTGCCTGCAATGGTTCCGAATAATATAGAAGTTAGAAAAACAAAAAAGGTTGATAATAAAGAGATAATTAATACCAGCATAATTTTTACATGAATGAATTGATGCCTGCTCCACCCATCTATAATATTTTGTCTGTGTGTTTTAAAACTGTATTCGTTAGTAATGGAAGTTATGATCATTAACCCCGGAATGAATAATAAAAAACTTGAAAAATAAGTTATAGTATGCCATACATTAGGATAATCAAACGGGTGGCCGATTACAGCATTAGCCTGCGCATTGGCCTGTGATAATCCCTGCTTGATATTGAATACAAAATAATTTAACCCGATAATACTCACCAAAAAAAGCGTAGTAAGTACCCAAAAAGTTTTATAACCCTTTATTTTAAGCCATTCAATTTTTAATAAGTGCAGCATAATGATCAGTTATTGGTTAATTCAAAAAATTTATCTTCCAGGCTTTTCTTCTTTAAGTGAAGATGATTTAAAACAACGCCGTTATTAAAACAATGCCGGTTAATTTCTTCAAGGTTTGCAGTACCCACCGGGAAAAATAATTGCAATAAATTACCGGCTTCTTTTATATTGGAATAATTATTTAATAATTTTAATATCAGCAATAATTTTTCGTTATCATCTGAGCCTGTTTCAACAATATCTTCATTAGCCAATATCTCATTCACATCTCCTGATGCAATTAATTCTCCCTTCTTTAAAATGGCAACATGGGTACAAACCTTCTCTACTTCATCCAGCAGGTGGCTTGCCATAATGATCGTTTTACCCTGGTGATATAATTTTTTTATCAGCTCTCTTATTTCTGCAATGCCTACAGGATCCAAACCATTTGTTGGTTCATCAAAAACCATTACATGTGGATCACCCAAAAGGCAGGAAGCTATTGCCAGACGCTGCTTCATGCCAAGTGAATAGGTATTGAATTTTGAATCTTTACGCTGGGTAAGGTTTACAATTTCCAAAACACGGAGGATGTCATTTTCATCCTGGCCTTTTATGGCTGCAGCAATTTCAAGATTTCTTTGAGCAGACAGGTAATGATAAAAATTAGGCGTTTCCAGTAACGTTCCAATCTTCTTTCTTTGATCGGCAGTGGGTGTACTATCTAACAATTTAAAACTCCCTTTAGTAGCTTTAAGCACATCCATAACAATACCCAGTAAAGTTGTTTTACCGCTGCCGTTAGGTCCTAAGATACCAAACACTGAACCTGATGGAACACTAAAGCTTACATTTTTAAGTGCCTGAACAGAACCATAATTTTTATAAAGATTTTCAACAGTTAATATGGACATGTACTAATTATGTTTTTGTATTTTTTAAAGATATAGAAAAAGAACTGAGTTAATTTAAGATACTATGTAAATGGCATTACAGAAATTTCAAATGAATACATTTACAAAATATTTAAATAAAGCGCTATGGATTTATATGATGTAATAATTATCGGTGGCGGACCGGCAGGATTAAATGCTGCAATAGTGTTGGGAAGAAGCAGGCGAAGAGTTTTATTATTCGATCATGGTAAACAAAGAAACTTACAATCGCAGGGAATGCATAATTATTTAACCCGTGATGATGTAAAGCCATTTGATTTTTTAAAAATTGCAAAAAAAGAAGCAAAAAAATATGGGGTTACGATAAAACATTTACAGGTTAATGATGCACATAAAAAAAATAAAAGTCATTTTACAGTAAGCGATAACCACAGAAAAATTTATCATTCAAAAAAATTAATACTTGCTACGGGTTTAAAAGATAAACTCCCTGAAATAAAAGGCGCAAAAATATTGTACGGAAAATCAATGTTTCACTGCCCGTATTGCGATGCATGGGAAGTGGCTGATAAAAATATTTCGGTGTATGGTAAAACCAAAGCAGGTTTTGAACTGGCAAAGACCTTAACCCGGTGGAGTAATTCCATTACATTATTTACTGACGGAAAAAAATATTTAAGAAGAACTGACAAGCTGCTTTTAAAAAAACAAAATATTAAATTTATCACTACACCTCTTACTGAATTTGAAAACAGAAAGGGAATGCTGAAAAATATTGTTTTGATAAATGGTTTAAAAATTGCTTCAGATGCGTTATTTTTTTCCAACGGCTATGAAGTTCAATGCGATTTAATTGAAAGCCTCGGCTGTACATTGGGCAAAAACAATCTTGCCTTAACAACCAAATCTCAAAAAACAAATATTAAAGGATTATATGTAGCCGGTGACGCAGCAAAGGATATGCATTTTGTTGTTGTTGCTTCAGCCGAAGGCGCAAAAGCCGGCGTATATGTAAATAAAGAATTAATGGAAGAGGAAATACAATAACAGCTTAACATCAGGTATTGTTTAATGCAGCTGCAACGCTTTTAAAAAGATCATTCATATCAAAAGGTTTATCAAGAAAATAATCAGCGCCTGCCGGCAAACACTGCTCCAGGCATTATTGTAAGAAGTGTAAATGCTGTATAATGAAATAATATTTATAAAATTAAAAGAAATATTTTCATCTAATGGCAACATCCTATAAAAAGTAAAAAAATATTGGTGATAATTATTTTAAATTCTGCATAAAATAATCAGTTACTTTTTGATAAAGATGGGTTCTGTCCTTACCAGTTACATTGTGCTCATGGCCGGGATAAATCATATAATCTACCTGAATATTTTTATCAATGGCGGCTCTTACAAACCGAACGGAATGTTGCTGTACAACAATGGGGTCCTGAAGGCCATGTATCAATAATAATTTTCCTTTTAATTTATCAACCTGCCTTGTAAGATCAGTGGCAGCATATCCCTGCGGGTTTTCCTGCGGCGTATCCATGTATCGCTCTGTGTACATTACTTCATAATAACTCCAGTCAGTAACCGGGCCGCCGGCAACAGCCGCTTTAAAAATATCAGGATGATTCAACATAAAATCAACTGTATTAAATCCGCCGAAGCTCCACCCAAACAAGCCCATATTTTTTTGATCAACATACGGCAGGCTTTGTAAAAAACCAACGCCGCTCATCATGTCTTCCATCTGCACATCGCCAATCTTTCTAAACATTGCCTGTTCAAATGCTTTGCCGCGGTTATCACTTCCTCTTGTATCAATACTAAAACAAATGTATCCTCTCTCCGCCATGTATTGAAACCAGTAATCCGATGCACCGGCATTCCATCCGGCAGTTATTAATTGTGCATGCGAACCTCCATACCAATACACAATCACAGGATATTTTTTTGTGCTGTCGAAATTCACAGGCTTATAGATGCGGCAATATAAAGGGGTTCCGTTCCTGTTATTTATAGTGAAAACGCTGAGCTTCCCTAAGCTGTAACCAGCCAAAGGATTGGAAGCATTGAATAACAATTTTGTTTTTGCTGCTTTTACATCTATCAATTGTATCCTCCGGGGATTATCATTTGAGCTATAATTATCAATTACAAAATTACCATCAGTACTTACTTGTGGGGTATGCACATCTGCGCCCTGCGTTAAGCGTTTTGATATTCCTGTTTTTAAATTTACTTCGTATAAATTTTTTGTTACCGGAGATTCTTCTGTTGCTGTATAAAATAAATTTTCCCCCGTAATGTCAAAGCCTTTTACTTCCAGCACTTCCCAGTTGCCTTTGGTTAATTGTTTTAAAAGAACACCATTAAGGCTATACAAATACAAATGATTCCATCCATCCCGGTTGCTTTGCCAGATGAATTGCAAAGGATTATTTTTTACAAATAACATGGGTACCAATGGCTCTACATATTTTTCATCATGCTCTTCAAAAACAGTTTTCATAAGCAGCCCTGATGCCGCTTCGTATTGATTCATCTGCATATAATTTTGTGCCCTGTTTACTATAGCAACAAAAATATATTTATCATCAGGGCTCCAGGCAATGTTGGTAAGATATTGTTCTGCGGGCTCCCCTGTTTTAAGATAAACTACTGAATGGTTTTCTGCATTATAAACGCCAATGGTTACCTGATGACTTTTATCTCCTGCCATAGGGTATTTGATAGTTACAATTTTTGCCGGCCGCTGGCTCCAGTTGATGATTGGATAATCGGTTACCATGCTCTGATCCATCCTGTAAAAAGCAAGCTGTTTTCCATTGTTACTCCAAAATGTCCCTTTAGTAATTCCAAATTCATCGCGGTGAACAGATGATGCATACACAATATCTTTACTGCCATCAGTAGTCACCTGCTTTGCAATGGAACCATAGGTAACGTATAAATTAAAACTATCAAGGTAGGCGCTATAACCACCGTTTCCTTCTTCTGCATTTTCTTTTTGTGAGATGTATTTGTTTATGATCGTTCTTATTTTTCCTGTTGAGGGATCAAGCGCTATTTTATTTCCATTCACTTTCATAAACCATTCAGCAGATTGATTGAATTGGATCACCGGCATTGCAGCAGCAGTGTCACTTCCTGCTGTTTTTAGTTTTTGATTAAGTTGTTCAAGAGAAAGAAAAGGAGTTTCATTGGCTTTAAAATTTCCTCTTACAAAAATATCTTTGTTGTTTATTTTTTTAAGAGAAACATAATCATCGGTGCCATAAACAAATTGTAACTGGCCAAGATTCTCAGGAGCTAATGTAGTGCGGTTATTTACCATTGCATCTTCCAGCGAAAGCAATTTGTTTTGGGCAACGCAGACGAACGCTATAGCATTGAGGAAGAGAATTAAAATAAATTTTTTCATAGGTGGATTTTAATAAGCCAAAGGTAGAGTATGGCAAGGCAAAAACAAAGCCTCAGGATGGAGTTTATTACCACATTGTAACACGGAAATAGTGAGACAATGCCCCCAGGTCTGACCATCCCGTTCTAAACAGGATTAATTCCTCACCGGCTTACCACCTTTCAACACACTTTGAATTCTTTCAAGCGTTTTCTTTTCGCCGCATAAACTTAAGAACGCTTCTCTTTCTAAATTGAGAAGATATTGTTCGCTAACCAATGTTTGTTCGCTTAGGTCGCCGCCGCACATTACGTATGCAAGTTTTTTTGCAATTTTTACATCATGTTCTGTAATATAGTTGCCACGCAGCATTCCGTTGATGCCTGCGTACAACATTCCCAGGCCTTGTTGTCCCAAAACTTTTATATCCGTTCTTTGAACTGGCATGGTGTAACCGGCATCATACATTTCAATAACGCTTTGTTTGGCATCTGCAATTCTTCTTCCCTGGTTCATGCTCACTTCATCTTTTCCTTTTCTCATTATGCCAAGATCAAAGGCTTCAAATGCTGAGGTGGAAACTTTTGCTGTGCCGATAGTTAAGAAACGATTTTGTAATGTGATAGTTTCCGGCTCGCCGGGATGCATTTCATCTGCGGCTCTTAATGCAAATTCTTTTGTGCCGCCACCGCCCGGAATAAGCCCTACGCCTAACTCTACAAGCCCTATGTAACTTTCCGCTGCTGATTGAACTTTATCACTATGCAAACTCATTTCACATGCGCCGCCAAGGGTTAAACCATGCGGTGCAACCACTACAGGAATGGAAGAATACCGAACCCTCATTATCGTATTTTGAAACATGCGGATCGCCATATCAAGCTCATCATATTCCTGTTCTGCCGCAAGCATAAATATCATTCCCACATTTGCACCGGCGCTAAATTGCGGACCTTCATTGGCAATTACGAGACCTTTATATTTTTCTTCTGCAAGAGAAATTGATTTGTTTACACCTTCCAAAACTTCGCCGCCGATGCTTCCCATTTTTGTATTCCATTCCAATCCCAACACATCATTTCCCAAGTCATATAATTTGCATGCGCTGTTTTGCCAAACAATCTTATCTGCATTATTGCTCATGATAATAAACGCTTCGCCACCGGGAACAGGCTTGTACGTTTGGGAGCTAACGTCAAAATACAAACGCTTTCCATTTTCAATTTTATAAAAAGAAGTAATTCCTTTTGCGATCATTTCTTCCACCCACTTTGAAACAGAAAAACCTGCGGCTTTCATTGCTTCAGTAGTTTTTGAAACACCTAAAACATCCCATGTTTCAAAGGCGCCAATCTCCCAGCCAAAGCCGGCTTTCATGGCGTCATCAATGCGGTAAACTTCATCACTTATTTCAGGAATTCTGTTGGAGATGTAAGAAAATAAAGTGTAGTGAAACTGGCGGTAAAATTCTCCGGCTTTATCCTTCCCTGTAGCTAAAATTTTTAATCTTTGTTTAAGATCATCAATGGGTTTTGCAACTTCAATAGTTGCAAATTTTGGTTTGATACGTGGAGCATATTCCATCGTCTCTAAATTCAAAACATGAATTTGCTTCTCCCCTTCAGGAGTCGGGGGCATCTTCTTAAAAAATCCTTGCCCGGTTTTATCACCCAGCCAATTATTTTCAACAACTTTCCCTAACCAGTTAGGAAGATTGAACGCTTCTTTCGCTTCATCATTGGGGCAATTATCTGCAACACCTTTGGCAACTTTTACCAAAGTATCAATCCCAACAACATCAGCCGTACGAAAAGTTGCAGATTTTGGACGGCCAATTATTAGCCCTGTCAATGCTTCTACTTCATCAATGCTTAATCCTATTTTTTCCATCAGATTAAAAATAGACATGATGCTGAAAACCCCTATACGATTGGCTATAAAGGCAGGCGTATCTTTTGCCAGCACGGTAGTTTTACCCAAATACAAATCTCCGTAGTGCATTAAAAAATCCACCACTTCACCATCTGTAAACGGCGTTGGAATAATCTCCAGCAGGCGCAAATACCTTGGCGGATTAAAAAAGTGTGTACCGCAAAAATGCTTTTTAAAATCATCACTTCTGCCTTCGGCCATCATGTGAATAGGAATGCCCGAAGTGTTGGAAGTTATCAGCGTTCCCGGCTTTCTGTATTTTTCAACTTCAATAAAAACGGATTGTTTTATATCGAGTCTTTCCACTACAACTTCAATTACCCAATCGCAATCGGCAATGTCTTTCATGTTGTCAGTAAAATTTCCGGTCTTAATATTTTTTACAACATCTTTTGTAAAAACCGGAGAAGGATTACTTTTTAAAGCGGCTGCCAATGCATCGTTCACAATTTTATTTTTTTGCTTTGTATCAGTTGCATCTTTCGCTGAAATATCCAGCAACAAAACCTGTAAACCAATACCTGCAAAATGGCACGCAATACGGCTTCCCATTACGCCACTGCCTAACACGGCAACTTTTTTTATTTTACGATTGAACATGTCTGAAAAATTAGTTAGTTAAACAACTATTGAACTGTGAAAATAAGAATTTTTTAGGTAGGTGAAATTAAAAAAGCACTGAAAACTCAGTGCCTCAAAATCTTTTTTATACTATTAACTCACATTACTTCCTGCATCAATTAATGTATCAGGACTTACAAAATATAATTTCCCCTGTTTGTCTTCTGCCATTAATATCATTCCGTTGCTTTCTATGCCTCTCATTTTTCTTGGAGCAAGATTAGCGACTACAACAACCTGTTTTCCTTTGATTTCTTCTGGCTTAAAATGCAATGCAATCCCTGAAACAATAATTCTCTTTTCAGCCCCCATATCAATTTCAAGCTTTAAAAGTTTATCAGCTTTCTCAACTTTTTCAGCGGATAAAATAGTCCCTACTTTAAGGTCGAGCTTTGCAAAATCATCGTATTGAATTGTTGATTTAGCCCCCTCTAAATCTCCCCCCATAGGGGAGACTTTTGAAGATTCTTCTGATTTAATCTCTTCCATTTTTTTATTATTATTTTCTTTTTTATCAATTGGACTTTGCTGCTTACTACTAGCTTCTTGCAATTTCTCTACTTGCCTTTTCACCTCTTCATCTTCAATTTTTTTAAACAATAATTCCGGTGCCCGTAAACTGTAGCCAACGCTTAAAAGTTTTGTCTTTCCTGCATTTTCCCACTCCAGCATTTTATCAACCACCTTCATCATGTAGATTAATTTTTTTGCCGTGAATGGTAAAAATGGATTTATAAAAATGGCCAGGTTTGCAGTTAACTGAAGTGAAATATGAAGAGCATTGTCAACCAGTTTCTGGTTACCGGATACCAGTTGCAGGTTTCCTAAATTATCACTGGTAACCGGTAACTTGTCACCGGTAACTTTCTTCCATGGTTCTTTCTCCTGCAAATATTTATTTCCTTTTCTTGCAAGATCAATCACTTCATACAATGCATCCCTGAATTTATATTGCTCTAAAAGATTTTCAATTTTTGTTTTTGTTGCAGTAATTTCTTCGAGCAACTTTCTATCTGTATCATCTAAAACATCAGCATGCAATGTTGGAACTTTTCCTTTGCAAAGCTTGTGCATCAGAACAAAAGTTCTGTTCACAAAATTGCCGAAGATGGCTACCAGTTCCCCATTCGTCCTGTCCTGAAAATCTTTCCAGGTAAAATCATTGTCTTTTGTTTCGGGCGCATTGGCGCATAAAACATAGCGCAGCACATCCTGCTGATCAGGAAAATCTTTTAAATATTCATCAACCCACACAGCCCAATTGCGACTGGTAGAAACTTTATCACCTTCAATATTTAAAAATTCATTGGCAGGAACATTATCAGGCAAAATAAAATTTCCATGGGCATGTAACATCGCAGGAAAGATGATACAATGAAAAACGATATTGTCCTTTCCAATAAAATGAACAAGTTTGGTATCTTTTTTACACCAGTAATCTGCCCAGTTATCTGTTAACTCTTTTGTTGCAGAGATATATCCTATCGGTGCATCAAACCAAACATATAAAACTTTTCCTTCAGCATTTGGCAGGGGAACTTTAACACCCCAGTTACTGTCCCTCGTCATTGCCCGTGCCTGTAAACCCTTATCCAGCCAGCTTTTACACTGACCGTAAACATTATTCTTCCAGTCTTTATGCTCTTCTAATATCCATTGTTTTAAAAACGGTTCATAGTTCTGCAAAGGAAAATACCAGTGTGTTGTTTTCTTTTTTACCGGCACTGCATCGCTTAAAGCGCTCTTCGGATTTATCAATTGCTCCGGGCTTAAACTTGAGCCGCATCTCTCACACTGATCGCCATAGGCATTTTCATTTCCGCAAACCGGGCAGGTACCAATTATATAACGGTCAGCCAGAAACGTTTTTTTTTCTTCATCATAATATTGCTCAGTTTCCTTTTCTTCAAACAAACCTTTATTATACAGATTGGTAAAAAAATCACTTGCCGTTTTATGATGAATTGCATTTGATGTACGTGAATAAATATCAAACGAAATTCCCATCTGCTCAAAACTGTCCTTAATAATTGCATGATATTTATCAACCACTTCCTGCGGTGTAATTCCTTCCTTTATGGCACGGATGGTAATAGGCACCCCATGCTCATCACTGCCGCAAACAAACTTCACATCTTTTTTCTGTGCTCTTAAATAACGTGCATAAATATCGGCAGGCAAATAGCATCCTGCCAGGTGACCGATGTGCACAGGCCCGTTTGCATACGGCAACGCCGCGGTTAATAAGTATCGTTTAAATTCTTTCATTTTTTCTATTCAGTATTCTTGTCATCCTGAACTTGCCCAAGGATTGTTGAGCATTTGTACTTCGTTGAGCAAGGCTTCGACAAGCTCAGCGTGACAGTTTGGATGTCAGCAAAAATACCTTAATCAATTCCATCTCCCAAACAAAGCAATTTTAAAATAACTTTAGTGCATGAACCGAAAAGATTTTCTTTCTTCTGTTGTGCCGTTAGTTTCTGTTGCTACTGCTGTGGCTGACACCAAAAAAATAAATGAAGAAGATTCATTAAAAATTCCGGCATACTTAAAAGAAGGTGATATAATTGGTATCACTTGCCCCTCAGGTTTTATAACGCAGGAAGAAATTCAGCCTGCAGTTTTAAAATTGCAGGAATGGGGTTTCCGGGTAAAGGTGGGCAGAACTGTTGGAGCAAGGGATTTTACTTTTGGCGGAAGTGATGACTTACGAACAGAAGACATGCAACAAATGCTTGACGACAGGGATATTGACGCTATTCTTTTTGGCCGCGGTGGATATGGGGCGGTTCGCATTATTGACAGACTGGATTTCACAACTTTTAAAAAACATCCTAAGTGGATAATAGGTTTTAGTGATGCTACTGTTTTTCATTCTCACCTTAGTAAAAATTTTGGAATCGCATCTATTCATTCAAAAATGTGTAACAGTTTTCCTGAAGAGTGGAGCAAAGCAGAACCATCACAAATTGAAACGATAAATTCTATAAGAAAATGTTTGGTTGGAGATAAAATGCAATACACTGCTACAGTAAATGAAAAGAACAAGATAGGAAAAGGTGAAGGAATATTGACAGGTGGAAATCTTTCTATACTTCAAAATCTTGCGGGCACTAAATCTGATATTACTACTAAAGGCAAAATTTTATTTGTTGAAGATACAGGAGAATATCTTTACAGCATTGACAGGATGTTTTGGAATTTAAAGAGAACGGGTAAGCTTGATAAGCTGCATGGTTTGATCATTGGTGGATTTAAAACAAAGCCGGATGATGCAGGTGAAGAATTTGGAAGAACTGTGTATGATATAGTGACTGAAGTTGTAAAAGAATTTTCATACCCCGTTTGTTTTGATTTTCCAGTGGGTCATCAAAAAAATAATTATGCATTGAAGTGCGGCGTCAGGCATGAGTTGGCTGTATCTGATAATTCGATAGTTCTTAACGAAGTTTAGGAGTTTAGAGGTTTAGACCAAATCTATCTAAACTCTTAAACTTCTAAACCCCTAAATGATAAAAATGATTATTCCGCAATATTTACAAAAAGGAGATACAATAGGATTGGTTTGCCCTGCAGGGTTTATGCCTTTAGAAAAAGTGCAAGCTGCCATTGAAACTTTACAACGGTGGGGCTTTACAATAAAAACAGGAACAACTGTTGGTGGTGGATCAAAAAATTATTTTTCAGGAAGTGATAAAGAAAGATTGAATGACCTGCAACAAATGATGGATAATAAAAATATAAAAGCCATCATGTGTGCAAGAGGAGGTTATGGTACAGGAAGAATTATTGATGCTCTGAATTTTAAAAAATTTAAAAAAAATCCTAAATGGATAATCGGCTTTAGTGATATTACCGTTTTACATTCTCATTTATTTTCAAATTATAAAATTGCTTCGCTGCATGCGCCAATGGCAGCAGCTTTTAATGATGATCCCGATAGTCCCGATAGTTATCGGGAGGACAAAAATGAATTTGTTCAAAGTCTGCATAAGGCATTGATTGGTGAAGAAGGAAGTTATGAATGCGAGGCGCATCCTTTTAATAAAAATGGGAAAGCTGGAGGAAGATTAGTTGGTGGCAATCTTTCTTTGCTTGCACATTTATCTGGCACATCATCTGATATCAATACAAAAAATAAAATATTATTTATTGAAGATATCGGCGAATACATTTACAATATTGACAGGATGATGTACCAGTTAAAACGAAGTGGCAAACTTGAAAAGCTTGCAGGGCTTATTGTTGGGAAGTTCTCTGAAATGAAGGATACTGAAAGACCATTTGGCCAAACAGCAGAAGAAGTGATAAGAGATGTTGTAAAAGAATATGATTATCCTGTTTGCTTTAATTTCCCGGTAAGCCATGAGAAAGAAAACTATGCCTTGAAGATCGGTGTGAAATATGAATTGAAAGTAGATGCAATTGTTTCATTAAAAGAATTATCAGGGATCTGAGTAATGCATCAAACTTTTAATAGTGGCCGGTGGGGACACCGGCCACGGCAGGCTGCCGCGGTTGGTGTCCCACCAACCGCAAAAAAAAGAATCATAAATTATCTGAGTAACGAATCAAGCTTTTGATGAAATAATTTAAAGTCGTTTAAATTATTATGTTTTCCTTTTTCTAAAGTGATATATTCATCAGCAGGTTTTAAAACGTCTTTTAGTTTTTCTGAAACAGAATAAGGAATAATCTCATCATCAGTTCCATGAAAAATTGTTACAGGCACTGTTACTTCTTTTAGATATTCATTTACCGGCAATTTAAATTTAGACATATATGATGTTGGATAAATGGGAGCATAATAATCCAACAGGGCGGGGATACTGTAGTAGGGAGTTTCCAATATCAACCGCCTGCAATCCTTTACTGAAGCCAACTGAGCAGCTATTCCTGTTCCGAAAGACCTTCCATAAATTATTATACTGTCTTTTTTAAATTTTGTAATCGCTAATTTATATACAAGCAATGCTTCCTCATAGCATTTTTTTTCAGTAAGCTCACCGGTAGTTTTACCAAAGCCGGGATAATCGGGCATCCAGACTTCGTAACCAGACTTTGTAAAATTATCAGCAAACATTGCATAATGCGATATGTTTATTTTATTGCCATGAAAATATAACACAACCCCTTTCCTTACAGAATCCTTAGGAAAGAACTGAACGATATTAAAATTTTCATGCCGGTTTACAGGGATATTAACTTCTTTAAAAGGTGTAGTGAAATTGTAAGCATAATCCTGCCGATATGCTACAGGGTGAAGTAAAATTCTTTGCTGCAAAAAATATAAAGCAATACCTGTAACAACATAAAAAAAGAAAATGATCTTAGCCCAGCGAAAAATGCGTTTTGTTTTTTGCCTGTTGCCTGTTGCCTGTTGCCTGTTACCAATCATGGGGTTAAAATATCTCTTATAAAATTATGATACTCGGGAAATGAAGGTAAATTATTATGCCGTCCGCCATGAATGCGAATGAGTGTTATTTTTCTTGGATTGAGCGACTGCAATTGCTCGCTGTGCTTTATCGGTATCAGCCAGTCTTTGGTGCCATGCAAAATATAGGTATGGCAGTTCACTTTCCCTATCCATTTGTCTGATTGCCATTGATACCGCAGCAAAAGTTTCATCGGCAAAATGGGGAAGAATCTTTGCACTGCTTTTCTGAAACTAAAATAGGGGGCATCAAGAATTAAATACCGCGGCGAATTTTCACTTGCGAGTTTGGTAGCAAACCCGCTACCCAGGCTTCTTCCATACACTATTATATGATTTTGATGATATTGTGTTATTAAAGTATCATACACAAACTGCATATCATTAATCATTTCTTTCTCACTTCTTTTACCTGTACTTTTTCCGAATCCCCTGTAATCAACCAATACAACATCATAATTATATCTATAAAAATCTTTTGCATATTTTGCCCAGCCTTTTATGCTTCGTGTATTACCATGGAAATATAAAATAAGGCCATGCGGATCTTTTACAAAGAAATGAAGCCCGTTAATTCTTACACCTTCCTCTACATCAAAAAATAATTCTTTAAACGGAACATCATATTTATACAGAAAATTTTGCTTTAATTTTTCAGGCTTAAAAATAAATTTCTCCTGTACCACGTACACGATTATTATTAAAACAGAATAACCGGCGATTATATATATTATAGTTGGAGGCAAGTTAGTTTAAGGTTTGTAGTTAGTAGTTTGTAGTTAAGCATGTTTAGACTTAAAACTACAAACTACTAACTACAAATTAATTTATTCTTCGTCCGGGAAAATGCGCTTAAGCTTAAGTTTGCTTACAGGCGCAACTATCAGCGGAAATTTTTCAACGGTTACATTACTTTGCTCAAGGCCAAAACCTTTTTCTTCACTAAGGCTTTTATCTTTTATCCAGAAATGTAATTTCATTATCAGTTTTTCAAAAAAGGGCAGTTCATTATCACGTGATAAAAACTTTTCCATCACTATAAATTGAAAATCGCCTACCACATTATTGCGTTGCAAACTCTCATAACGGCTGGTAATATTTACTTCTCTATTGGCAACCATATTTTCCACAACACTCCTGAACATAAGATTGATGCGTGGCTCCATTCTAAAACCCATCCTAAACTCGACACGTATAACCTCATTGGGAATAATAACATCTACAGAATAGTCTGAAGTATAAGGATCATCCAACGTATCCACATGAACAAACCAAAAAATATCTGCCCGTTTTGGTTTCCTGTTTAAAATGGAATAAATGATCTTGTGTTCAATTTCTTTTGGATTATTGGCGCTGGTTAAATAAACAAGATGAGTAGCATATTTGGGGATGGTGGCATCGTTACTTAAATCCTGTAACATAGGGAGGTATTGCTCCAGCCTTACAAACTCTACATAACGGTTCTTTACTTTTCGTGCCCTGAACCATATATACATTACCCAAAACAGAGCGCCTCCAACAATTAATGTTACAAAACCTCCATGAGGAAATTTATTAAGATTGGCAATTAAAAAACTTATTTCAATAGTTAAATAAACTGCCAGGTATAAATATATAAATGGTTTTGGTGTTCGCCGTGCTACAAGAAAATTTGCAAAGAGCATTGAGGTTGCCAGCATGCAAAGTGTAATGGCAAGTCCGTATGCAGCTTCCATATTTGAAGAGGATCGAAAATATATTGTAATACCTACACACCCAATAAATAAAAGAGTATTTATTCCCGGAATATATAATTGTCCTCTTTCCTCCGTGGGGTAATTTATTTTCATTTTAGGCCATAAGTTCAATCTCATGCTCTCGCTTATCAGCGTGAAAGAACCACTTATTAAAGCCTGGCTTGCAATAATAGCGGCAACAGTAGCTATAACAATTCCGAATATTTTAAACCATTCAGGCATTACTCCGAAAAAAGGATTAAAGCCTGCATCAATTACATCTTTTGTAAATATTTTACCGGTATGATTTGACAGCAGCCATGCACCTTGTCCCAAATAATTTATTATGAGCGCTGATTTTACAAATATCCATGACATACGAATGTTGCCTCTTCCACAATGCCCAAGATCGCTGTACAATGCTTCTGCTCCGGTTGTACATAAAAACACAGCTCCTAAAAGAAAAAAGCCATTTGGATAATGAGTTAATAATCGTATTCCATACCATGGATTAAATGCTTTGAAAACATATACAGCATCAAATAAATGTGAAAAGCCTAACACTGCAAGCATTGAGAACCAAATGCACATAATAGGACCAAACATTTTGCCTATAGATGCTGTACCAAATTGCTGTGCAAAAAATAAGAGGATCAAAATACCGATTACTATATAAACAACTGTGGTTACGGTTATGCCGCTAAAAAAATCAATTTGCTTTAAACCTTCCACAGCAGAAGTTACCGAGATAGGTGGCGTTATCATTCCATCTGCAAGCAATGCTGCCCCACCGATCATAGCAGGAAATACGAGCCATTTTTTTTGTCTTCTAACTAAGGTATATAAAGAAAATATTCCGCCTTCACCCCTGTTATCAGCCTTTAAAGTGAGAATAACATATTTAACTGTAGTTTGAAGAGTAAGTGTCCAGATGATACATGATAATGCTCCCAATATTAATTCCTGGGTTATTACTTTATCCCGTATGATAGCGTTTAAAACGTAGAGGGGTGATGTTCCTATATCTCCGTAAATAATTCCTAAAGCAATAAGTAAACCTGCGCCGGTTACTTTATTGAGGTTTTTTCTCACAACTAAAATTTAGATACTTTTTACATAGAAATACAATTGTTATTTCAGTGTAAAGTATGCAAATGTAGA
>JANXQO010000093.1 GCA_025353485.1 Chitinophagales bacterium | reverse complement strand
ACTCTAACCACCACCTGCAATGTCTGAATAAACTTCAATTTTCACAATAATAAAATTGTAACTTTCACCTGGGAACGCCAGTGTACTCAAATGCCGAGGTAAATATTTCTGCGTGTGCGTCCACGACTTGATATGTGTCTCTATATTGATTTTAAAATTTTATAAGAATTAGCTTATGCAGCTTCTGTCTTCATTGATTTAGACACTCTTTTTCTTTCATCTTCATCCAAGATAACTTTACGCATGCGGATGTTTTTTGGTGTTACTTCAATACACTCATCTTGCTGAATATATTCCATACATTCTTCTAACGTCATCTGAATCCGTGGCGCTGCACGTGATGCATCATCACTTCCGCTTGCACGGTGGTTAGTAAGTTTCTTAGGCTCTGTAGCATTTACTACCAAATCACCCGGCTTAATATGTTCAGCAATTATTTGTCCTGCGTAAACTTCTTCATTGGGATCAATAAAAAATCTTCCCCTATCCTGTAATTTATCAATTGAGTAAGCTGTTGTTCTTTCTGTATTTTTTGAAACTAAAACGCCATTACTTCTTCCGGGAATGTGCCCCTTCCATGGTTTATACTCAATAAACCTGTGCGCCATTACGGCCTCACCGGCAGTATTGGTAAGCATGTTGGAACGTAAGCCAATCAGGCCTCTTGATGGAATTTCAAATTCAAGATGCTGAATATCTCCTTTGCTTTCCATTATCAGCATTTCGCCTTTTCGTTGTGTAACAAGGTCAATAACTTTTCCGCTGTATTCAGCAGGAACATCTACTACCAGGTTTTCATAAGGCTCTGATTTTTTTCCGTTTATGTCTTTTGTAATTACCTGCGGTTGTCCTATTGTAATTTCAAAACCTTCACGCCGCATCGTTTCTACCAAAATACTTAAATGAAGAATTCCTCTTCCATACACCATAAAGCTATCAGCGCTGCCGGTGTCGGAAACTCTAAGAGCAAGATTTTTTTCGAGTTCTTTTTCAAGACGGTCTTTTAAATGCCGTGAGGTAACAAACTTTCCATCCTTACCAAAGAATGGGGAGTTGTTAATGCTGAACTGCATATTCATTGTTGGCTCATCCACGCTTGTAACAGGTAATGCTTCAGGGTTTTCAAAATCAGCGATGGTTTCACCAATGTTGAATCCTTCAATTCCTACTACAGCGCAAATATCTCCTGCACTTACTTCAGTAACTTTCTTTTTGCCAAGACCTTCAAAAACATATAATTCTTTAACACGACTTTTTACAACTTTGCCATCCAGTTTCATTAACGAAATCGGCTGGTTATCTTTTATCGTTCCTCTCGCAATTCTTCCTACTGCTATCCTTCCTAAAAAAGAAGAATAATCCAATGAAGTTATCTGCAATTGCAAACTTCCTTCACCCACTTGCGGCGGCGGAACTTTTTCAAGTATCGTGTCCAATAGTGGAAATATGTTATCTGTTATTGTATTAGATGTATTCATCCAACCTTGTTTGCTGGAACCGTAGATAGTTGGAAAATCAAGCTGCTCTTCAGTTGCATCAAGGTTGAAAAATAATTCAAACACTGCATCATGCACTTCATCCGGACGGCAGTTTGGCTTATCAACTTTATTAATAACAACAATTGGATGAAGATTTAATTGCAAAGCTTTTTGCAGAACAAATCTTGTTTGCGGCATTGGGCCTTCAAAAGCATCTACCAGCAACAACACACCATCTGCCATTTTTAAAACCCTTTCCACTTCACCGCCAAAATCGGCGTGGCCGGGAGTATCAATAACATTTATCTTAACCCCTTTATACATTACAGAAATGTTCTTACTAAAAATAGTAATTCCTCTTTCTCTTTCAAGATCGTTACTGTCCATTATCAGGTCACCGGTTTCCTGGTTATCCCTGAAAATATTTGTGCTATGCAGAATTTTATCTACCAGTGTGGTTTTACCGTGATCAACGTGGGCTATTATAGCGATGTTTCTAATGTCCATTTTTTTACTTTAGGCCAAAAGCTATGCTTGAGGCTGTTTTTGAGTCGGCAAAGGTACGCTAATTCGCCGGGCATTCAAGCCTGAAATAGAAACGTAAAAGTTAAAAGATAAAGTATGAGGAATGTCAAAATAGCAAAATGATATTTTGGAAAGTAATTTGATTAGATAATGACGAAAATGACTTAATGGTGAAGAGTGAAAACAAATTTTAATTTATCGCTGAATCCAGGCTTTCTCTATAAAGGAGGGAGTGAAGATAGGGCCTAATAAAAATAACAATGAAAAAAACATTTCTTCCTAATTTAAAAACCTGCATCATTTTAGATGTTATTGGCTGCTTAAGTTATATTATTCCTCCGTTTGGCCCGGTATGGGCAGTTATTTCGGGTATTGTTTTCTATTTTATGTTTGGTAAAAAGTTTGGTGTATTTGGCGGTATCTTTTCTTTTTTAGAAGAACTTATACCAGGTATAGATTTTATCCCAACATTTAGCATTGCCTGGTATCTGAGAAAAAAAGAAATGTCTAAACCGGGATTTATGGAATTGAAAAAGATTAATGGAAAATAAATTTGAAAAATTAGGAACATCTCTTATTGTCTAAGATTTTATCTTAATTTTCCTTTTAATTAATCTTATTAATCATGGTTCAGACAAGGCTTTACCTGCTGCTTACTATTTTATTTCTTACCCAAAACAGTTTTTCACAGGATACACTTTCTAAAAAAGATTTTGTAACGGGAGAAAAATTTCTGGATTTAAATTTTACTGAAAGCGAAATAGATTCAATGTATGGCTCGGTAAGAAACACAAATAGTGAAATAAAAAAAATGCACAACTATCATCTTGATAATAGTGTACCTATGACGTTAGCGCACAACCCTGTTTTACCGGGCATGAAATTTAACATGGTTCAAAATCCTGTAAAATGGAATTACCCTGTTATTAACCTTCCAAAAAATAAAAGTGAGCTGTCTTTTTATTCTATTCTTCAATTGGCTTCTCTTATAAAAAATAAAAAAATTACTTCTGTAGAACTAACCCGTTTTTTTATTGATCGCTTAAAAAAATATGGCGATTCACTTCAATGTGTAATTTCTCTTACTGAAGATATTGCCATGCAACAGGCGGCACAAGCCGATAAAGAAATTGCTGCAGGAAAATATCGTGGCCCATTGCATGGAATCCCTTACGGATTAAAAGATCTGTTTGCAGTAAAAGGAACAAAGACAACATGGGGGGCAGCACCTTACAAAGATCAAACGATTGATGAAGATGCTTATGTATATACAAAATTAAAAGAGGCAGGGGCGGTACTCATTGCAAAATTTACTCTTGGCGCATTGG
>JANXQO010000089.1 GCA_025353485.1 Chitinophagales bacterium | reverse complement strand
TTAGTAATGTGCGTTTACAACAAATAGCAGATGAAGTTGGTATCAGTGTTGGTAACCTGGCTTATCATTTTAATAATAAAGAAGCAATTACTAATACCATTTTCATTGAACAACAGCAATGATGCATCTAAAATTTTTTGTTTTGTATCCGGTAATGCCATTGTATTATTAATTAATGCAAAGGTTTAAATCGTTAATAGTTACTGCCAGCGTTCCCCGCTGATCTTTAGCTGCCTGCCTTCTCATATAATGAGCTGCTGTTTTTGCTTTTGTTTCACTGTAGCATCTTATAATTTTTCTAACAATAAATTGAAGTGGTTTTTTATAATTTGCAAACGTGAAATATACTTCCCACCCTCCCTTCTTATAGTTTATGGTATCAATTACAGCAGTGTCAGCCAGCCACCAATCATTTTGCAAAAAAATAAGATTCTCTTTATCGGCAGATATTTCTGTATAATGTTGGTTATCCAGGAAACATAACATCATATTATATGCATCATCATCTAACACCTGGTTCATTTGAAAATTTTTTCTAAATTTAATACAAATCCTGTTCAGTTACTAATAATTAATGCTGTTCCTTTTTTGAAATTATATCACGAACTATTGTAGCACTTTCATAATCTTCTTTTTCCAAAAGATTTGATAGTATATCGTACAATTCTTCTAATTTATATTGTTCAAGCTGCCCTCTTTTATGAGAAAATATTTTACCTGCCACAGGTTCGTTAACAGATATTTCAGATAACAGATCTTCACTGATGAATATGCTGCATTTTTGCCTTATCGCTAATGCTATGGCATCCGAAGTGCGGCTGTCAATTTCGATTATTTTTTCATTACAGTCTTTTAAAACAATTACTGAAATAAATGTACCATCTGTTATTCCGCAAATTTTTACATGCTCAATTGTTGCATTTAATAATGCAATGGTATTTACAAAAAGATCGTGCGTAAGCGGGCGCACAGGCTGCATCTGTTCCAAAGCTACGGCTATGGCCTGAGCCTCCTGCAGCCCAATTATTATCGGCAATCTTCTTGTATTATTAATTTCCTGTAATACCAATACAAAATTTCCTGCACTGGTAGAACTGGCATTTAATGCGCTGATATTTAATTCTACATCTGACATTTATTATTTAATATTGACACCCTTAATCATTTTAAAGAATATTGTTTATTATTCAACCGCGATTATTTGTTTTTCTAATTCCTTTAATAATTCCAAATGTTTTTCTGTCTCCAAAATTAATTGTTGATCATTGGTGAGCGTCTTTATTTCATTCACTTTTGCAACCATATCGTTATAACGCTCTGTATTAAATGCTTCATCCGGATTACCGGCTTTCCAACTTGCTTCAAGATAATTTAGAAGTGTAACTGCCCTTTCTGTTGGATAATCCAATGCCGGGCGAACTGATAATGCCTCATCATAATAGTTCAATGCCTTTTCAAAATTATCACTTCTGCCACCCTGGGGATATTTTGCATATGCATTAGCAAAGTTATTACAGACCATTCCGAATTGGTAAGGAAAATCTACTTTGTTATAATATTCCAACGCTTCACTAAAGGATGTGGCGGATAATGCTGCCCAGATACTTCTCTTTTTATTTTCATCCGGCAGCTCTGCATAAATAACACCAAGCTGATGATGAATTTCGGCAAACACTTCCGGTGCTTCTTCTTTTTTAAATACGCTTAATGCTTCGTGATAAGCTTCCAATGCCTTTCGATAAAATTGAGGGTTACCACTTTGTGCCCAATCGTAAAATAAACGGCCACGAACTATTTGAGCCTGCGCCGTCATTTCATCCTGCCCTTCATTTTTAAAATAAGTAACTGCTTTATTTATGTAGCCCAAAGATTCTGAATAACTGTTACTGAGATTTGCAATACTGGCAGCATCCATCCATAAAAAAGCTGCCATCGTTTTATGGCCGTTTTTATCAAAAAACTGAAGAGTTTCCCATAACCGGTCTTTCAATTCTGTGATCAATTCCACATCATACGGAAATCTTAATTGCTTCATGGCTGCCTGGCACCAAACTCTTTCCAGTGTGTACTTTGGGTAATCGTCCAGTGTCTTAAAATGTTGCTCATCCAATAGCTTTAGAGCACCTTCACTATTGCCATTATCAATTAAAAAGGTTGCATAATATTTTAAAGTATATACTTTATAAGATGGTTCAAAAGCCAATTGAAGTGCATCAGTATAATGCGCTTCTATAGCTTCTGCATTTATATCATTACTGTAATGACCGTAGTTTAATGCGATAGCCACATTATGATTGAATGCATAATTTTCAAATGGATGAGCAAACTTTGATCTGCTTAAAATATTTTCTAAAGCATTATCAGCTTCTTCTCCTTTTGTAATTGCCTGGATTACATCAAAAATAAAAAGCATGGCAGGATAGCCGGTAAAATATTGCGGATACTTTTCTTCATTACCGAGCATGCCAAATACAGTTCCTAAAAAAAAATTTTTATTAAACGGTATTTCGGAAGGGAAAATAATTGCAGGACGTTTATCCAGCCAGTCTGGTTTTATGTGAATCCTGTTTTCGTTTATATAAATTGAATTAGAAATATCAGGTCTTAGAATATCTGTTTGCTGCACTGATATCAATTCAGTAAGCCTTTCTACAGATTCAATATATTCATGAATGGTTGGTGCATCTAAAGAATCCTGGTAAAATACATGTAATAATTTATTGTTCATTACCTACAATTTTATTTTTAATATGTGTAATGCTTCTTCTATAACAAATTCAAGATCCCTGTCTTTTTCATCTATTTCATTATCCAAAACCAATTCCTGTATTGAAATTGATTTATCGCCTGCTGCATTTTTCATCTTTAGCATTTGCTGGTTGGCTTTATGAATAGTTCTAAATAATTCTTCACCTGCAGGCGCCACCATAAATGTGTTGTCTTTAGCGTAAAACACGCTCAGAACAACAGTTTCCGAACAAAATATTTTTTCAGCAATATTTTTTTTTATACAAATATGCCCGGCTTCCAAATAAACATCGCTTTCTGAAGTAAAAGGATAAGCTCCCGGTATTGTTTCTTTTGGAAGATGCATTACAGTTATTTAAAAATCTTTTAAAATAGTTGTGATCAGTTTATCACCAGCTGCTTTAACAGCGTCACTCAATTCCATATTTATTTTTATTTCAGAAATAGCAACTAAATAAACTTTGATATTATTTTCAGGAAATTCATCTCCCATTAATTTTTTTGCATAGCTCAATGCCTGGTCCCATTTCATTCCGTGTAAAAAAACCATGGGATCATCCTGTATCTGTGCATCAATTTCCGATGCCGGCAAACAAAACAAAGTTCCGTCAGCCTCGCCAGAATTAATGACTCCATCTATTATAATAATTTGATGATGCCCTTTTAATTTAAATAAAATTTCAAAAGCAGAACTACCCATATCAAACACACTTACCTCTTCACTATCCTGTAAATGTTTTTGTAATTGGTTTACAACATAAACACCAATAGCATCATCGCTGCGAACAGGGTTTCCAAAACCCAGGATAGCCGTTTTTAAAGATGTACCTGTTTCCATATTACAAGTTAGTTTTTATTTATTCGGAAAAGAAAACCCGTTAAAAAACTTAACGGGTTTTAGATATTCAATTTTGAATTAAATGTATTATAATTTAAAACGTGCCAATTCCTTACCCGATTTATTATCATGAGCATGTACAGTACAAACCAAACAACTGTCGAATGAACGGGCAACTAAGCCTACCTCAACCGGATCATTTTCATCTTCTATCTCTAATCCTATTAACGCCGATTCAATAGCGCCTGAATTACCCTTCTCATCCTTTGGACCAACGTTCCATGTTGTAGGTGCAACGATTTGGTAATTTTTAATAACACCATCTTTAATATCAATCCAATGAGCCAATGCACCACGCACTGCTTCTGTAGCTCCAAACCCTTGCCCATCACGTTCTACGGGTTTAATATAAAATTCATCATCTAATCTTATCTGGCCTAACCACTCGTTAAGATTTGTATACAGTTTTGCCATTTCATGCATGCGTGCAAGATTGCGGACAAATACACTTGGCCCTATTTTTTCCATAATATCACCAAACAAAGGATCCTGTATCTGGTGCGGCAGGTTAGCCGGATTGGCATTCATAATAACTCTAGCCAATGGCCCTGCTTCTGCCGCCTGTCCCATATACCGCGGTGCCTTTGCCCAACTGTATTTTCCACTAAAATCTGTTTTATCTAAAACCGAGGATTTGGTAGGAACCGGAGCATCTTCTTTAAAAGGATGGGCAGCAGGTGTATCCTTGTACCAACTATGTTTAACATGTTCTATTATCTGGTTTTGATCAAAAACATGGTAATTTTTCCCATCATAAAACCCACTTGACTGAATAAGAGCCTGGTTGCGGCTTTCAATTGTTGGATGATTATACCTGTCTTTATGAAGGTAAGTTCCATAGGCAATGTATTTACCAAGACCCTGACCCATTTTATCCAAACCAAATTCTCTTCCTGCTCTAAGATATAAACCAAGATCACTGTTTCTGTGGCTTTCATTTTCATCTAACCACTCCATCATATCATCCCAGCTTTTTATTTTCATGTACCGTTCAATAGAACATCCAAACCAAATAGGTTCAAGCCAGTCATTTTTAAATTGATTTAAAATTGCATGGGAACGGGTAATATCTTTTAAGGTAGGTGCACACATTACACCGCCGGGAACCATGTAACTGCTATGTGGCCACTGACCTCCGAAGATCGCATAAATTTCAACCGGCCTTCCGCTTGCTGTTAATCCAATTTGAAATGATGTGCCTACATAAGCAGACCAGCGCTTGGCAACTTCAGCATACAATGGTTTATTGGCGAATTTTTTATTAGCCATATCAGTTGCCATGATCGCATAGAACCACCGAGGATCACTTTGCAAGCTTTCACTTGCCTGCCCGATTGATCTTAATAATAATGCATTTGGACTTAGTTGGGTTTTCCATGCAGTATCTAATGCAGAAGAGGCGCAATACAAATGTGATCCTCCACAAATACCACATGCCCGTGGAGTTACTATTAAACCGGCTTGCGGATCTTTGCCTCTTAATATTATTTCAAAACCACGAAACATGGAGGCTTGTGTGTTGGCTTTTGTAACCACACCATTTTCCATGTATACATTTATATCAAGATCTCCTTCCACTCTGCCAACCGGTGATATATTTAATTCTTTAGTTGTCATTTTTTTAGATTTATACGTTTAAAAATTAACTATGATTTTTGAATCATTCATAATTTTATTTAGTTGTTTCAAATATTTTTTTGGGGGAACCAAAGACTTTACCAACGCCTGCTTTAAAATAATAACTTAAAGCATTATCACCTTTTGGAAGTTCTTTTGGCAGGAAGCCTAAGTAATGCATGGTTTTAAAAATACTTCCTTTTTTTAAATCGTGATGCGGAAATCCAGGTTCAGTACAACCCAGGCAGGGATGATTTGCTCTTGTTTTAGAAGAGTGCCGGTTCCATAAAATCCGATTGCAACTTGCATGTGTCATTGGGCCACGGCAACCAACCTCGTAAAATAAACAACCACCACGTTGTCCAAAATGTCCGTCAACTTTTTCGCCGAAAGCTCTGGCGTTGGTACATCCTGTTTGAACAAAATCGCTGAAGAATGTTGTTGGACGATGGAAGGCATCAACCTGAACATCTCCGATTCTACCGGTAGCAATTGCCACTAATATTTGTGTTATCCAATCAGGGTGAGCAGGGCAACCTGGAATGTTTATAACAGGCAATCCACCTTTTGAAATATAATTTGCTCCTAAGTAACCACCCTTTTGTTTTTTAAGAAATTGCAATCCTGTACTTTCACTAGGGTTTGGTGGCACCGCCGGAATTCCTCCCCACGTAGCACAATCTCCAATTGCTACAACATAAGCTGCTACTTTTGATAATTCACTTACCCAATCTTTCATAGGGCGTTCACAAAAGTTGTTCATAGTGCCTGTTCCATCAGGTCCTTCAATAAGCGTTCCTTCAAACACAAGAATGTCAAGTTGAATTTTTCCGGCAATACAATCTTTCATTAATTGTGAAACCTGGTGACCGATCTCAAGACCGCAGGTGGGATGCCAGAGAATATTAATTCCAAAATCTACGACCAACTCTACTACGGTTGGTTCTTCAGCATTTAAAAAAGACATGGTGTTGCCGCTGCAGGCGCCACCTTGTAACCATAGTAAGTTGGCCATAACAATTGTTTTAGTTAGAAAATATTTTCTAAGATAGGATTCTTTTTGACAATTAGAAATTTTTTTCTAAAAATGTTTTGCACAAATCCTTAAATAGAATTGAAATATGGGTTATTGGGTTATTTTAAAAAATGAGGCACAAAAAATGCTTGATAAAATAAAAGTCTATATTTTTTTAATTAATAAATAAAATACAATGAGAAAAATTGCATTACTAGCCGTCGTTGTTATCTTACTTTCTTCCCCCCGTTTGCATGAATACCTGCGGGAAAAATTTATGAAGAGTTAAAGATTGCATTCGGTGAGTTTTTCTACATAATGAAATAGCGTTTATAATTTTAAGAAATGAAGAAGGTCTTCCTATCTTATAGTTATTATTGAGCACTTAATTGGCGCAAAGATTCAAATCTTTTATTGATACTTTTAATGTACCCCGCCTGTCTTTAGCGGCTTCTTTGCCTATATAAAATGCGGCGGCCTGGGCTTTCTTTTGATTAAAACATCTTGTTATATTCCGTATAATAAATTGTAAAGGATTTTTGTAATGTGCAAAAATGAGAGATACATCCCATGCACCCTTTCTACTACTGATCATATTAATTACAGCGGAATCTTTTAACCAAAAGCTATCTGTTATAAATTGTATATCTGCTGCGTTCGCAATTTGTCCAACGTATTTTTCATTATCAAGAAAATTATTCATTCCTGATAATACAAGGTCGCTTATTATACGTTTTCTGCTCATGAAATATGAGATAAGAAGTATTATTATGCAAATTAATAAATTTCTTTATTTCTTAATTGTTGAAATTTTCTGCACACTAAATTCAATACAGTGTAATTTGCTTTAAAAAATCATATTCAAATAAAATAATACTGTTCTAAGTAATTTGTAATTCTAAAATTCTGATTTAACTTTTATTAATGGATGATTTAATTGCTGCACGTTTTCAAATGGGGCTTTCATTAGGGTTTCACATTGTATTTGCCTGCATTGGGATGATAATGCCTGTGCTGATGGCTTATAGCGAGTGGAAATGGATAAGAACAAATAAGCAGGTATATTATGACATTGCCAAAGCATGGTCAAAAGGAGTAGCCATATTTTTTGCAGTAGGTGCCGTTTCAGGAACTGTGCTTGCATTTGAACTGGGATTGCTTTTTCCTGAATTTATGAAACATGCCGGACCAATAATTGGAATGCCTTTTTCCTGGGAGGGAACAGCATTTTTTATAGAAGCCATTGCACTGGGTGTTTTTTTATACGGATGGAAAAAATTAAATAAATGGGTACATTGGTTATCGGGAATTGTTGTAGGTGTTTCAGGTATCATGTCAGGGATTTTTGTTGTTGCTGCAAATGCATGGATGAATTGCCCTGCAGGATTTACCTGGCAAAATGGCAAGCCAATAAATATTGATCCTGTAACAGCCATGTTTAATAATGCATGGTTTCAGGAAGCATTGCATATGATATTGGCTGCATTTATTGCCACTTCATTTGCTGTAGCTGGGGTGCATGCTTTTTTATTGCTCAAAAAAAGGGGAAATATTTTTCATACAACAGCAATTAAAATTGCTTTATCATTTGGTGTTGTAGCTGCTTTTTTGCAACCCATTAGTGGAGATATCTCTGCAAAAAATTTAGCCAAATACCAACCGGCAAAGTTAGCAGCATTAGAGAGTTTATATAAAACAACAAAATCTGCCGACATTCTTATTGGTGGCATTCCTCTGGGCTTGATTGCTGTAGAGGCCGGGTGGATTGTAACAGAAGTAGGAAGGCAGCCGTGGATAATTTATGGAGTGATGAAAACAAAAGATGCTGTTTCATATATGCCGGGTTTACGTTATTCATTTTATGTAATAACGGTTATTTACATCTTACTCACAACAATAATAATATGGCTAATGCAAAGGCAAATAGGTTCTCTTGAAAAAAATTATCCATCAGCAGTAACCATAAATAATTAAAATAATGCTACAGATCGTAATTGTAATATTAGTTATTTCATTTGCGCTGTATACATTATTAGGAGGCGCTGATTTTGGTGCCGGGATAGTTGAAACATTTAGAGGAAGTAAAGGAGAGAAGGCTGTTTCAAAAGCTATGGCACCGGTTTGGGAAGCGAATCATGTTGGGCTGATACTGGCAATTGTTATCATTTTTACGGGCTTCCCCCGGGTTTATTCCACAATTAGTTTATACCTGCATATTCCTCTTATGATTGTGTTAATTGGAATCGTTATGCGTGGCTCATCTTTCATATTCCGTTTCTACGATACTGATGATAAAACATTTCATAAGTATTTTTCTGTATTATTTAAGATCTCCAGTTTTATTACGCCTGTTTTTTTAGGGATCATTTTTGGTGCTATGCTTTTGGGGAGAATAAATTTAAATAACAGAGGCAGTTTTTATGAACGTTTTATCATGCCCTGGTTTAATTTGTTTTGCCTCTCAGTTGGATTTTTTATAGCCTCTCTTTTTGCATATGTAGCAGCAACTTTTCTTGTTGGTGAAACAGCAAAGACTCCTGAACAAAAAAAATATATTTACCTATCAAAAATATTTTTATTTTTCACTTTTGCTCTTGGCATTTTCGTAGTATTAACGGCAGAACAGGAATGTCATCATTTATTTTATGGATTTTTTAAATCATCATTAAGCATTGCCGCTTTTATTATTGTAGTAGTATTAGTGCCAGTGATCTTTTATTTATATAATCATACCAATATCTTTTATCTAAGAGCAGTTATTGGTGCGCAGGTTATCCTGATTATACTGGGATGGTTCGCTATTCATTTTCCCGTTTTAGTTTATGAAAAGAGTGGCGATAATCTTACTTTTTTTAATACTGCTGCATCTGATGCAACACTTTACCAATTATTAATTGCATTATTTGTGGGCTTACTTCTCATAGTTCCGTCATTCTATTTTCTTTTTAAAATATTTAAAAGAACAGGCCCTATTAAACCTGATTCTATTACATAAGATTATTAAAAAAATATCTTGATTTTTACTATTTTATTTTATAAGAATATTTTAAAATAACAGGGAAGAAATTAGTTTATATACATCACAAATACCGATGTGCCAGTTGCCGAAATTCCGGCATTCCTAAATCTGTAAATAAAACTCTAAGGATTGACCAAAGATCGTTACAATAAAATGTTACCTCTGTTGATTTATTTCCATTGATATATTGGTAGCTCATCCAGTTATCCATAGCCATGCAGAAGATATGAGAAAGCTCTGCAAACTCTTCTTTATAATGTGGTTGAATAAATGAACCACGGGATGCATTAAACTCCATCATAAACTGAATTTGCTGGCGCTGAAAACGAAGCAACTGCCTGTGTTTTTCTGCAATTTCAGGAAAGGTTCTTAAAACTTCAAGCGTATCTAAATAAAAAAAACGATACTGCTCTTGCAATTGAAACATATTATGGAGAAGCAAATCAATATCCTCAAAAAGTGGCAACACTCTAAATTCTGTAAGTAACAATTCCTGCTTTTTCTTTAATCGTTTATACAACGATAATATAATTGCATCTTTTTTAAAATGATACGCCAAATGACCTACACTTACAAAAGCACTATCAGCAACATGCTGTAGCCGAACATTCACAAATCCTTTTTCATTAAAAAGAGCAAGTGCTTTATCTAATATATATTGCTTGGTAGGTTTCACATTTATAGATAGTAAAATAAGTACAAAATATATAAGCAACTAAAAAATACACCGTTTACTTTCCGATACAGAAAATGAAAATAGCTGATTCTATTCAGCTATAGTAGTATCAGTAACAAATTAGGGAACAAAATTTATTCATGCTGAAGGCACACCAGATGCTTTATTTAAATTATGTTCACAAGTAAAGAAGTCCATCCTGTCTGATGTGAAGCCCCTAATCCCCGGGAAGAATCACCATGAAAATATTCATGGAATAATACCAAATTTTTATTTTCATCTTTTTGATAAAACCAATTGTACTCTCCAAAAACGGGTCTGTTTCCATTTTCATTCTTTGCAAAAATATTACTGATATTGGTAATTAATAAATCTGAAACTGCATTGAGATTTAATAAATTTCCCGAACCTGCAGGACATTCCACTAAAAGTGTTTCTCCATAAAACTCACTATATTTTTGTAATGCTTTAATAAAAAGATAATTAATTGGCATCCATACAGGGCCGCGCCAGTTTGAGTTTCCTCCAAATAAATTGGAAGTGGAATCCCCGGCATCATATTGAATGGTGTAACTGTTACCATCTAAATTTACGGTGTAAGGATTTTGTAAATAATATTTTGACAAGGCTCTAAGTCCTCCGGCTGAAAGGAATTCATTTTCATCAAGGAATTTCTTTAACAATAAGATGAGCCTTTCTTTATGTACAAGGGATAATAAGATATTTCCATCATCATCATTTTTCTGCTCACTTGGCAGATATTTATTATTTAACCAGCGGTAATTTTTAAACCAATCCATTCTTTTTCTGAAATCTTTTAGCTTCTGTATTTTTTCTTCTTTAATAATTGAAACTGCAAATAAAGGAATTAGCCCAACAACCGACCTGACCTTTAAAGGGAATGGGTCGCTTCCATTTAGACAAAGCACATCGTAAAAAAAATCATCTTCATCATTCCAGAGGCCCAACTCATTTAAAGCTTCTGCAATAATTACAAAATGCTCGTAAAATTTTGTTGCTGTATCTTCAAATGAATTATCATTCATGGCAATCTCAAGAGCAATGTCCATCATATTTAATGCATACATCCCCATCCAGCTTGTGCCATCTGTTTGTTCCAAAACTATTTCATCCGGTAATTGAATGCTGCGGTTAAATATTCCAATATTATCTAAACCCAAAAAGCCGCCTTCAAAAATATTATTCCCATTAATATCTTTCCTGTTTGTCCACCATGTAAAATTAATGATCAGTTTTTGAAATATTTTTTTGAGAAAAATAATATCTCCCTCACCATTTATTTTTTGTTCTGTATGATAGACCTGCATTGCAGCATATGCATGCACCGGAGGATTTACATCATTGAAATCCCATTCATAAGCAGGCAGCTGGCCTTCGGGATTCATGTACCATTCTCTCATCAATAATAGCAATTGGTTTTTAGCAAATACCGGGTCTACTATTGCCATAGAGATGGCATGAAAAGCCGCATCCCATGCGGCATACCATGGATACTCCCACTTATCAGGCATGGAAATTATATCCTGATTTTTGAGATACTTCCACCGGTGATTTCTTCCATCCTGCCTTGTCTGGGACACCGGCGTAATTCCATCACTGCTCTTAAGCCAGCGTTCTACATCAATGTGATAATATTGTTTGCTCCACAATAACCCTGCAAAGGCTTGTCTTTTTATATTGGCAATGTCTGCAGAAATATTTTTCGGGAAAATGTTTTGATAAAATTCGTCTGCCTCTTTTTTACGCTCTTCAAAAATATTTTCAAAATTATCATGGAATGGAACAGGAATTTCCTGGTTGGATAAACGTAGATAAATGGTTTCCGACTTTCCGGCTGCAATGTTCAGATCATATACAGCGCAAAATTTTGTTCCCTCTTTTTTTTCTCTTAACGCATCAAGGTTTTTATTTTCAATTATTGCTTCATGAAAAGCATCTTTTACAACTTCAGATTTATTAGGAGTACCAAAAAGCTTTTGAAAGTTGGTTTCATTTTCGGTGAACAGTGTGTCGCCTGCATCTTTGCAATAAAAAAAATAATCTTCTGTTTTTTCATGTTTGATATGTACGCTTTCCTTACCCGATAATTTAATGGAAGGCTTATCTTTTAATCCCCCGTATTGCCACCTGTTATAAAACCAAAGTGTAGGCAACACTGTTAATGGAGCCGCTTCGTTACCTCTGTTTATTATTTCTATTTTTATGAATATATCTTCACTGTTGTTTTTAGCATATTCAATAAATACATCAAAATATTTATTATCATTAAAAACACCCGTGTCTAAAATTTCATATTCGGGATCATGCTTTGAAAGCGACCAGTTTTTTTCAACCAGGTCAAGGTATGGGAAAGATGCCTGCGGGTATTTATAAAGATACTTCATGTAATAATGTGTGGGAACATTATCAAGGTAGTAATACAACTCTTTTACATCTTCACCATGATTGCCCTCACCATTAGTTAAACCAAATAAACGTTCTTTTAAAATGGGATCCTTCCCATTCCACAATGCAACAGCAAAACAAATATTCTGCATATAGTCTGATATGCCGCCAATACCATCTTCACCCCAATGATAAGCACGGCTTCTTGCCTCGTCATGCGTAAAATAATTCCATGCATCGCCATTTTCACTATAGTCTTCTCTTACTGTTCCCCATTGCCTTTCACTAAGATAAGGGCCCCATTTTTCAAGTGGAACTTCTTTGGTTGCATTGTTGTCAAGCCTTAATTGTTCAGCAGATTTATTATTATTCATAATTAACCATTGGTGGAAAACCCGGGATACAATGTCATGCCCCCATCAGCAAAAATAGTTGTGCCTGTGATATAATCTGACTCATCTGATGCAAGCCACACGGCAACTTTTCCTATATCCTCCGGCTGCCCTATCCTGTTATAGGGAATAAGCGTAAGTAAACTTTTGAGGGCTTCCGGCGTTTGCCATGCAGAGCGGTTGATAGGGGTTTGTATTGCACCGGGGCCTATGCTGTTAACCCTTATTTTTTTGGGAGCCAGCTCCTGCGCCATACTTTTCATAAGCAGCATAACACCACCTTTGCTTGTTGCATAGTTTACATGACCGCCCCATGGAATCACTTCATGTACGCTGCTCATGCAAATAATTTTTCCTGCTGCAACACTTCTTTCAGGAATAATTCCTCTGCGCAAAAATTCTCTTGTTGCTTCACGTGCACATAAAAACTGCCCGGTAAGATTTACATCAATTACTAATTGCCAATCTGCAAGGCTCATATTTTCAAAGGCAGCATCTTTTTGCAAACCCGCATTATTTACTAAAATATCTATGGTCCCAAATTGTTTATACATCGCCTGAAACATTGCCTGCACCTGGTCTTCCTTGCTTACATCTGCAGGCAATGCTATAGCATTTCCACCATTAGCTTTTATTTCATCTACAACCTGTTGAGCATCTTCTGGTTTTGTTACATAATTAACTACAACATTAGCCCCGTCATTTGCCAATGCAATGGCAACAGCTTTTCCAATGCCACTGTTAGCGCCTGTTACCAGAGCCGACTGTCCTTTTAATTTAGGGTTTTGATTCATATAGTATTTGGTTTATTTTTAAAAAGATAATTTTATGATTTATTATTATGAAGGGTTACACGCTGAAGTTTTTTCTTTAATATTTTTGTTACAAATAGTTCTCCGAAAATCATTCCCAGGGGAGGCGCAATACAATATAGCCAAAAGCTTTTCCATTCGCCGGAAACAATTGCAGAAGCAAATGTACGTGCAGGGTTCATACTCATCCCACTATAGGGTGCTTCAAAAGTTATGAATAATGTTATCAGTATGGCGACAAAATAAGCAGTGTACTTACTTAATTTCTTATTTGTATTGCTGTACAAAACTGTTGTTATAAGAATGAAAGAAATAATAAATTCCAGAACAAATGCTGTTATCACACCTGCATCTGATGGTTGAGTAACTATATAATTAATTGATGGATGCTTAAAATAATCCGGCATCAAAATATAAATTAAATACATCCCCAGGCTGCCACCTATAAATTGAAACACAATATAAAAAATTGCATTCATTCCATTTATATTACCTAACCGATATTGTACAAGGGTAACAGAAGGGTTTATATGAGCACCTGATCTTTTTCCAAAAGAAGAATTCAAAATATATAAAGCAGTTAATCCCATTGATAATCCGATAAGAAATCTTCTTATTATGGCAATGTGAATATACCGGTGTATGGGCAATCCCGGATGATCTATTATGACGTCTGCTAATCCTGCAAAAAACATGAACATAGCCAAGCCAAGTGCTTCATAACAATATAAAATAAAATCTTTTTTAAATTTCTCTGGCATGATCATTTTATCCGTTCCAAAATATGCTCACCAATTCTTAAAGCATTAGCTATGATAGTTAATGAGGGATTTACAGCTCCGCTTGAAGGGAAAAAACTTCCATCAACAACATATAGATTATTGATCTCATGCGTTCTGCAATTTATATCAAGAACAGAAGTGATCTCGTCTATACCAAATCGTGCGGTGCCGCACTGGTGCCCCACTGCAGCTAACGGGATATTTTTTGTAAGATAAAAACTATGAGGAATAAAACTATGACCTGAATCAATACTGTATAAGATGTCTTTCAACTTTTTTATCATTCTTTCAAATCCTTCGGTATTATTTTCTTTATAATCAAGATGGATCTCATCATTAATTACCTGCACCCTATTTTCAGGATCAGCAAGATCTTCCCCTGTCATCCACCAGTCAATGGAGTGGGTAACCATTTCGCCTAAAACAAAACCGGGTGTAAAAAAAGGAGCGTCTCCTGATATCTGTCCCTTGTTTGATTTTCCCAGCAATTGAATATGCCCCATAGGAAATTTGAATTCATCATCTCCCCAATAAAAATCATTTACTGCTAACGTTTTTTGAAATACTGTAGGATTGGGTTTTGTTGAAACGCCAATCATAGCAGTGCTGTTATGCTTCATAAAATTTCTGCCAACCTGAGAACTTTTATTTGCTAATCCATTTGGATGAGAACTGTTGGCACTTTTTAATAATAGCACTGCTGAATTAATGGCGCCTGCAGATAATATAAATATGTCAGCGGAAAATTGATGTAGTTCCGTCACGACTTCCACATCAACACTTACAATTTCATTTCCGCTGTTATTGGTGTTTAATTTTATAACTTTTGCATTGGTAAGCAGGGTTACAGTATCATTATCAATTGCCGGCCTTACACAATTAATATCGGCATCACTTTTTGCATGTAGCAGGCAGGGAAATCCATCACAGGTATTACAGCGTATGCATTTTGATCTTATCGCATCTGCCTCATTTAATTTTACACCAAGAGGGATATAGAACGGATGTAAGCCTTTCTCAGTAAGATTATTATGAAGCTCCTGTATTCTTGGCTCATGGCTCACTTCAGGGAAAGCGTATTCTTCACTTCTATAAGGCTCAGTAGGATCTAATCCCATTTTACCATGTACCTGATATAACTTTTCCGCTTCATTATAATATGGTTCAATATCCCTGTAGCTTATTGGCCACTCTATTGAGATGCCATCAGCATGTTGAATTTTTTCAAAATCTTTTTCTCTAAGACGGAAAAGTGCCGCACCATATACTTTTGTGTTTCCACCCACCCAATAACCGGTTCCGGGGTGGAGCTCTTTATCATCTTCTGTTTTCCAGACTTCTTTTGTATGATACCGTTCTTTTCTGAAAACTTCATCTGTATCCCAGTTTTCTTTTTCCTGCGGCATAAATGTTCCTCTTTCCAAAACCAATATTTTCTTACCGGAATTTTTTAATTTATGTAATATAGTTCCACCACCGGCTCCGGTACCAATTATAATTATATCATAGTGTTGCATTAGAAATATTTGATAAGAAAATTGTTTAAAATTTTAAGTCACATCGAGTCTACAAATGTTATCCTTTTTTAGTTAGAAATAATGCCCAAAAGAGTAAGAGGTAAATATGGCCTGCAAATTTTTGAATTATTCTATGTAATAAAAAAGCTACTTGAAATAAGTAGCTTTTATAATGATAAACAAATATTTTACTTATCCTTGGATATATATTCTTTATTACCGTTTTTATTGATATAATACCTTCCTCCTCTTTTTCCTTCATAAATTGTTCTACCTTCTTTGTCTGTACCAATGGTTTTATCTGTACTTGATGTGCTGGTATTAGGGGTAATCTTTGTAGGAGTAGTTATTTTTGACCCCTTCTTAGCATCCGCATCAGATTTTGCCTTT
The DNA here is from genome assembly GCA_025353485.1 of Chitinophagales bacterium. Classification (GTDB taxonomy): domain Bacteria; phylum Bacteroidota; class Bacteroidia; order Chitinophagales; family Chitinophagaceae; genus Ginsengibacter. The sequence goes on along the minus strand of JANXQO010000089.1, from coordinate 169 downwards.
GCATCTCTGGCTTCCTGTTCCTGTTTTTTCTTCAACTCAGCAGCATCTTTATTTACCTTTAATCTCATATCTGGTGAACCATTTTTATTTGTTCCGTTTGATTTTGCTTTTTTCGCATCCGCATCAGATTTTTTCTTTGCCTCTTTAGCCGCCGTTTCATCTTTCTTTT
>JANXQO010000069.1 GCA_025353485.1 Chitinophagales bacterium | reverse complement strand
CTTCAAGTTTACCCAATGTACTTTCGTTCGGTGTGATATTTTGTGTAACATTTGGGTTATTACTTTGCGCTGAATTGGATTCAGCTGGCATTAAATTATCTAACATTCCTCCTGCCATGGGAAACTTTTGTTTAATAAAGCCAACAACAGTATTGATAATTCCGTGAGATTGTTCAGCAGTATAAGCATGTATCACTTTTCTAAGTGTGTGAATGATAGTAAAAGCCTGGTAAAAAAACAATACTATCAGCAACTAAATGATACATCGGTTACTTTCCGATACAGAAGATAACAATAACTGTAAATCAACTACTTATAGTTTCAAGGTACAAGTGAGGTACAAACGGCACCAAATATACCAGAAACATACCATTATTTTCAGCACTTTTTACTACTGTGTACTTATCTTTTTTTTGTCCGTCACAAATGTTAATATAAAAATTATTAAGGTATTTCAATCAGTTAATAAATCTTCCAAAGACAAACCTTTACAATCTATATCCATAGACTATAATAAAAAATAATAGGGTATATAAATCTGATTAAACTTAGGTGTTTTTCATAAGTCAGCAAAGGCCAGCTCTTTTTAGGGCAGGCCTTTTTATGATTTGTGGCAGGAATAATTTATTTCAGCCTATAGCATAATTAAAAAACCCTCTTCGAAAAGAGGGTCGGAATGATTCTCATAAATTGGCATTTGAGCTATTTTAAAACATATAACGTAAATGAGCGAGCTTTATTCTTCAATATTCAATACGCAATAATAGGATAGTATAGTTACGAAACATTGCCGTAAGAAATGCATAAGATGTAATATGTAACTACAGAGCTATAAATGATCCATCAATAGCTTTAATGATAATTAGAATATGAGGATATTATGAAATAGGCTACGAGGGTGGTAATAGGTTTGAAGAGCAATATAGCATATTGCTATATCAGTTTGACAACTTCTATCTAGAGCTAATTTATAACAGGAATAAGAATGTAATACAGAAATTTAGAAGCTTCGAAAGCCTGGAACTTCTTACACCTTATTTGAAGAAAATTGATTTAACTGAAATAAGCAAATAGATTTTATTTATGAAATATTTTAAGAATCAAAATATTCTTCAAGTCTCTTCATACAATAAACCAGCCTCATGATCCTTGATCATTGAAATTAGGCAGTGTCAAAACTGCATTGTATGTTTATTAAATTCTTATTATAGAAATCTATTTTATTATCATTAAAACTACTTTTATGATTTGGCATTTAATTTTAGGGGGAATTGCAGGGTTTTTAGCAGGCAAATTAATGCGGGGAGAAGGCTACGGTATCATCGTAGATATTATACTTGGGTTGATCGGTGGTTGGCTGGGCGGTTGGATTGGAGGACAATTGAATATTCATCTAGGTGGTAGTATTGGCTATTTGATTACTGCTGTAATTGGTGCTATTATTTTAGTTTGGCTGGTAAGACTTATCAAGAGAGGGTAGGAATTTAAACAATTTGACCACTTTCTTTTAAGATTTTACCATCATTTTTCAATTTTTATTATGGACAATTGTTATAGCTTATTACAAAAGTCTGTACCGGTCTCGGATATCCCATAGTTGTTGCTAGAATTTTTACTGCAACCGGTCTTCCCATACTGTCAAATTCATAAGAATAACTATGATCAATCTGAACGGTTCTAGTTTCATCCGCTTCTCCGCTTGGTTTAAAGTCTGTTTCATGCATAGTGCCGGAAATGCTTTTTGGCAAATGCTGGCCAAATATGAAATTGTCCTTATAAAACCCATAAATAAAATTGGTCAAGAACCAGCATATCAATGGATTTCCCTTATCCAGCGAGGGTTTATCAGGATAAAAAATGAGGGAGGCAGTTAGGTCTTCTTTTTTTTCTTTTTTCCCTTCTGCATTATAATCTTCACCCAGGAATTTAACTTCAGAAGGATCCCCCGATGAATTGTAGGTGTAAATTGCACGGCTCCATGACCCCCTGCTATCCTTGGATTCACTTTGAAATATTTTTGTCCCTGAAGCGAAGCTATAAGTCTGGACACCCTTCTTTGGTTCATTCCATGTAATTTGATGGATTCCATCCGCGTCATAATCGAAATGAAGAGTTTCAAAATCGACAGGCCTTCCCTGAACGTCGGAAACAAGTTTTATATTTCCTCCATTCATGTAAACCGCACTGACCCGGTTTGAAGAACTACCATAAGCATAGCTTCCTTTAAAATCAAAGGCAAAGCTTATATTCTGTCTGTTGGGTTCTTTGATCTCCATATGAATACAATTAGCTGACTGATCGTGATAAATATAGGTCTTCATTTTATCTGAAAACCTAAATGGAATAAATAACATAAGGGAGAGAAACAAACTTAAAATATTAAAATTTGCCATGTGAGATAGTTTTAAGAAGTTAAATAATTTTCATCTTTCGCTATAAACAAAGTGCATTTTGCCTTTAAAAAGGCATAATTAATAATTGATAGATAAACCTTTTCATTTTATAAATTTTAATAGTAAATAAATAAATACCAATAAATGCTAAGTGGAGCATTACATAGGAAATGAAAAGAGAAAAATATATTTAGCAGTAGAGTTTTTCAAGAAGATTGGAACCAGACAGAAGTAAGAAGGGCTTTGGAGGGTTATAGGTTATAATAAAAGTAATGTTACTTATTTAACTTACCTAATTTATTATTTATTTAACCCGTTGTGCGATTAGAAAAATGTGAATATGTGAAAAAGAGGTTGTGCATAAAGCCAATACAGTACAGTATTTGCTTAGAAAAGGTATCAAATTTTTTCAATGCACAACCTCAAAACAAATTTCGACAAAATTTATAAAATTGTCAAAAGTTCTTTGTCAGATAAATTGAATGATCAGGATAATTTGCAATTTTATCCCAGGCAACCAAAGATGAATGACTGTAACATTATTAGTTTTTCCATTTGTGCAGAATCACTTCAGAATTGATTCTGAAAATTATTTATGGAGTAAATTAAAGAAGGATTACAGTATGCAATTTCCTGATTTGATAGACCGCAGTAACTTTAATAAACGACGACGAAGGTTACAATTGTTTATTCATGAAGTGACTAAAAACCTATCAGTGAAATTGAATGAAGGAGAAGATGTTTTTATCATTGACTCCATACCGGTTCCTGTTTGTAAAATAGCAAGGGAGAAGCGATGCAAATTTGGTAGAGATGCCTTTGAATCGGCACCAGACAAGGGTTATTCAGCAGTAACCAAAAGTTATTATTACGGTTACAAGCTGCACCTGGTAACATCAGTTAAAGGCGTTTTTTACAGCATGGAGGTAACCCAAGCAAGTGTTCATGACGTTCATTATTTAAAAGAAGTAGCGGATACAAAAATGAAAAATGCTACATTGATTGGAGATAAAGGATACATAGCAAAACAAATACAAATTGATTTGTTTCATCACTGTAACGTACGTTTACAAACACCTTGCAGAAACAATCAACAAGAACAAACACCATGGCATCCGGTGTTCAGAAAATCAAGAAAAAGAATTGAAACTTTATTTTCTCAATTATGTGATCAGATTGTAAATACCGGCAAAACTGACCCCTCTCCGCCACGGCAAACTGACCCCCTAAGAACACCCCTTAATAAAAGGACCATTTCAGGCCTAAAAATTTGTAAAGAACTAGTTGCTTTTGTTTTTCAAACGTAGGATTATTTTAG
>JANXQO010000059.1 GCA_025353485.1 Chitinophagales bacterium | reverse complement strand
AATGTGCTGATGTGCTGATGACAAAAGCCTGTAGCGATTTATAAAATAAAAAAACCTGGCAAATAAAGTATAGGGTTTTTTCTCTTAGCTGTTCCTGATATTTTATTTAAAACTTTTTGAATCTGCAATAAATTTTCTGATAAAACTTTACAATCGGGATATTTTTTAGAATACTCACATAATACCAGCCCATATTGATTACTTTCCAATAACTCCTTTTGCATACGAATGAATTTTATATTAGCACATCAGCTAATTAGTAAATCAGGAAGGTTCTACCAAAAATAATGGCTGATCAAATTCCACAGGTGATGCGTCTTCCACCAAAACCTTTACAATTTTTCCTGTTACCTCACTTTCTATTTCATTAAATAATTTCATTGCTTCAATAATACAAACCACACTGCCTGTTGTTACATCATCTCCAACATTAATAAAGATAGGTTTACCCGGCCCGGCCTGTCGGTAAAATGTACCAATCATCGGGCTTTTTATGGTAAGAAGGTTATCAACTTTAGGAGTCGGTTCTTCTTTTGGGTTTTCAGTTTTTGGTGCAGTTGCCGGAGGAAGTTGTTGCTGTGGCTGCTGAAATTGAGGGGCAGAATAATTTTGTACTGCTTCTTTTTTTTGTTTGATGGTAATTTTAAAATCTTTCTCCTCTATACTTATCTCTCCAATATTGGTTTTAGTAATCAGTTTTACTAAATCCTGAATTTTTTTTATATCCATCACACAGTAATTAGGTTAAAAATAAATGGGCAGCTAAGATAGGGAATCCTTTATCAAATCATCAAATTTCAGAATAATAAAAAGTAAAGAAAATGGTTTGTTTTGATAAAAATAAAGGTAGAAAAGGGTGAATATCGAACCAATTATTGCGAAAAGCTTATAAATTAAAAATAGTTTATTTCATGATTACTCCTTCACCCTTTCAACATACTCACCGGTTTTAGTATGTATCCTTATTAACTCCCCTTCATTCACAAATAAGGGAACATTTACTGTAGCGCCGGTTTCTATAGTAGCAGGTTTTAAAGTTCTGGTAGCCGTATCGCCTTTTACACCAGGCTCACTATAGGTTACTCTCATGGTTATTTTATCGGGCAATTCTACGCCCATTGGCAAATCAGTTTCTGTATTTATTAAAACTGAAACTTCCTGGCCATCTTTTAAAAACCGGGGAGCATCAACCATACTTTCCTGTACGGATATCTGCTCATAAGTTTCTGTATCCATAAATGTGTAACCGGAATCATCTTTATACAAAAACTGGTAAGGTTTTTTTTCAACTCTTACAGGGAAAATCGTTTCCCCACTGTTCCATGTTTGCTCAATGGTGCGGTTATTATCAACCCCTTTTAATTTAGCCCATACTTTGGCTGCAGCCCGGGCAGTTTTATTTTGTCCAAATTCAATAACGGTATATAAACTTCCGTCTATTTTTAAGATAAGCCCTGAACGCATGTCTGATGTATTTGCCATAACAAAAATTTTGAGCGGCAAAGGTAATGTTTGCAGCTTCATAAGCAAAATACCTGTTAAGAATTCATGTACATGCCAGTAATTATCAACAAAAAATTATCTTTAAAAAAATATTTATTGTGAGAAGAATTATCATTTTAGTAATTGTTTTATTTACAGCCCTACAAAGTTTTTCACAGGCAGATAGTACAAAGCCAATTTATCTTCGCTTTCCCACGCTTCCAGCGTTTACTATTTATAAAGCATCGGATAGCACTACGTTTACAAGAGAAGATCTTCAAAAAAGAAAATCTACTGTATTTATTATTTTCAGTCCCGACTGTGAACACTGCCAGCATGAAACGGAAGCGCTGATTGCAAACATTGATAAGTTTAAGGATGTACAAATTGTAATGGTAGAATATTTGTCTTATGATGAAATGAAAAAATTCTATATCAATTATAAAATTGAAAACTATCCCAATATAATTATGGGCAGAGATGCCAAATACTTTTTACCTACGTTTTTTAAAGTAGAAAGTCTTCCGTCTATTTATGTGTATGATAAAAAAGGAAATTTTAAACAGGCTTTTTCAGGAAGTGTAAAAATGGATAAGATTGCAGCTGCCCTGTGAGATATAAGGTGTCTGACATTTTAAAAATGTCTGACACCTTATCACTTTATTGCTTTATAAATTTTTGGTTCATCATCAATTCATTCATCACGGTTAGTTGAATAAAGTAAAATCCTTTTTGCAAATTGGAGACAGGAATTTGTATTAATTTATACATTGATCCTGAGCGGAATTTAATTACCACTTTGCCCGTAGCATCCAGTATCTGAACATTTACAACTCCTTTTAAATCTCCCTGTCCTTTATAGGCAAGCTTTAAAATATCTGTTACCGGGTTTGGGTAAATTACCCATTCATTGTATTGAGGCTTATTATTTTCAGGTTGTGTTTTAGCAGGAGGTTGTATGGTATTAGAGGTTGTTTCTTTCTTTTCAATTGAGGTATATGTTTTTATTCTAAGTGAGTTCCTGGTATTCACAATTACTACCGGCGATAAAGCAATAGTATTATTATCACCATCAGCAATTTTTATCCTGTAATAATTTTTACCCGGCAAAAAATTTCTGTCGTTAAAAAAATAAATATCATCATCAGTATAATTGCGCAGCATCCTGTCTTTGGCTGCTTCAGTCCATGTTACACCATCATCACTTCTCAATAAAAGATAACTTGTTCTTGTATCTGTATTAACCATATTCCAGTTAAGTTTTACGGCAGAATTACTAAAATCATAAATTGCAGTGAGCTTTACCGTTTGTGAAAAAACAGTGTAAAAAATGCCTGAAAATAGTAGGGAGGTTACCAAAATTTTTTTCATGTGATATGGCCATTGCCTTATTGGGGATAGACCACCGAAACTAAATTAAATATGTATGATGCGTAGTTAAGAATTTTGTAAATAAAATCTGTAATCTATTACCTTTGCCACGCTGATAAAATTTATTACATAAAATTATAAGAATATGAAAGTAACTGTTGTAGGTGCAGGGGCAGTTGGTGCAACCACTGCTGATAATATTGCCAGAAAAGAATTGTGTGAAGAGCTTGTTTTGCTGGATATAAAAGAAGGGCTTGCAGAAGGTAAAGCAATAGACATGATGCAAACATGCACCCTGCTTGGGTTTGACACAAAGGTAACCGGCAGCACCAATGATTATGCAAAAACAAAAGGAAGTAATGTAGTAGTTATCACTTCCGGCATTCCCCGTAAGCCGGGCATGACACGTGAAGAACTTATTGGCATAAATGCAGGCATTGTAAAAGGTGTTACTCAAAATATTTTACAACATTCACCCGATGCAATAATAATTGTTATCAGCAACCCAATGGATACAATGACCTTCCTGGCTTTACAATCCAGCGGGTTACCAAAAGAAAGAGTGATAGGGATGGGAGGTATTTTAGACAGCAGCCGTTTTAAATATTATTTATCAACTGCAATAGGTTGCTCTGCTGCCGACCTGCAGGCAGTGGTTATAGGCGGACATGGCGATACTACTATGATTCCATTAACAAGGCTTGCAACTTACAATGGAACACCTGTAAGCAATATATTAAATGAAGAGCAGCTTAAAAAAATTGCAGCCGATACAATGGTTGGCGGCGCAACACTTACAGGGTTATTAGGAACTTCTGCATGGTATGCTCCTGGCGCTACAGCGGCTGCTTTAGTGGAAACTATTGTAAGAGATGAAAAGAAATTAATTCCCTGCTGCGTTAGTCTTAATGGCGAGTATGGTCAAAAAGATATTTGCCTTGGCGTACCGGTTGTTGTTGGAAAAAATGGTTGGGAAAAAATTATTGATTTTAAACTGAACGAAGAAGAGCAGGCCGCATTTAATAAAAGTGCTGAGGCAGTAAGAACAATGAATAATGTTTTAGGAACATTGAATGTGTAAGAGATTTTGAAAATTATGTGATGTAATTTGAAAAGATGAAAACTTCCACTTTTTATTTTGTTGCTATTATATTTTCACTTACATCATGCTCTTCTGATTTTACATTTAATAATAGTAAAACATTAAACGATTATCCTTCCGGCTCAGGAATAACATTTTTAAATGATCGTATTTATTTAATAGGAGATGATGCCACCGGTTTGCTGATTACTGATACAGCATTCAATGTTGTTGACAGCATAAAAATATTTGAGTCGCAGCAAAAAAGAATTCCAAAAGAATTGAAGCAGGATCTGGAAGCAGCTACTGTCGTGACCATTAACAGAACGCAGGAAATTTTATTAGTTGGTTCCGGATCATTATCACCCTTTCGCAATTATGGATGGCTGATAGATCCATCTACAAAACAAAAAACAAAGATAGATATTAAGGCATTTTATACAAGGCTTAAAGCAGCAGGAATTGATGCATTAAATATTGAAGGTATTGTTGCAATACCTGGCGGCATTGTGTTAGCGAGCCGTGGCAACAGATCATTTGCCGCAAATTATTTAATAATTACCTCACTCAACTTTTGGAATAATCAGGACAGCGCAGATTTTAAAATAATTAAAGTTGGCTCTAATTCTGACACATCCTTTTTTAATGGAGTATCCGGTTTGGAATATTCAAAGTTGTCAGATCAGTTGCTGCTTACTGTAACTACAGAAAATACCGGCAGTGCTACTGCAGATGGAGCCATAGGTAAAAGTTATTTGTGGATCATCAATAATATATCTGCTAAAAAAAGTATGATCGCTATAAACCCAAACAAGGTTATTGATCTTGAAAAGGCGGATGAAAAATTTAAAGGACATAAAATTGAATCTGCCTGCATAATCTTTGAAAATAAAAAAGAAATGCAACTGGCATTGGTTGCCGATGATGATAATGGAGCCAGTGTTTTATTTAAGATCACTTTAAAAAAATAGAATTCAAATTATTTTATCACGCACCTAATAATTACTTTTATCATCTTTTTACAATAATAATTTTTACATGATAAACATCTCAAAAAAAATAGTAATCATAAGTTTATTTTTTTATTTGCCTTTTGCAGCCAATGCCTGGGGAGTTTTAGGCCACCGTATTGTTGGGCAAATTGCCGACAGCTATCTTACACCAAACACTAAAAAACAGATCACAAAAATATTGGGCAATGAATCACTTGCCATGGCAACCAACTGGGCTGATTTTATAAAGTCTGATACCACTATGTCGTATCTCTCCAAATGGCATTATGTTGATGTAAATGGAGGAATGTCGTATGCTGAATTTCAATCTTATTTAAAAAATGATACAGCAACTGATGCCTATACCAAACTTAATTTTTTGATAAGGGAATTAAAAAATATACACCTTGCAAAAGATAAAAAAGCAATGTATTTAAAATTGCTGATACACATTGTTGGCGATATTCACCAGCCATTGCATGTGGGGCATATTGATGATGAAGGCGGGAATAAAATAAAAGTTACCTGGATGGGCACCCCAACAAACATGCACTCTGTTTGGGATACTAAGCTTATAGATTTTCAGCAATTGAGTTATACAGAATATACTACAGCTATTAACCATACAACTGCTGCGCAAAGAATTGCCTTGCAAAAACAACCTTTATCAGATTGGATATATCAAACCTACCAGCTTGCACAAAAAGTGTATAGTGATGTAAAGCCTGATGATAAATTGGGTTACCTGTACAACTATAATTACATAGCTATTCTCAATCAGCAATTAGTAACGGGCGGTGTTCATTTAGCTGGTTTATTAAATGAAATATTTGGAGCAAAAACAAAATAGAGTTTTCCGGGGTTTAAAAAATGTTCTAAAATGATAAATTAATTGGTATTTAAATTTGAGGCTACATTATTTATAAAAATCCAAAGACGTGATGAAGGATCATTTTGTTAATCTATAGAAAATATCATTTTCTATTCCCGTTTTTAACTTTTCACTCTTTATTCTTTCCATTAACTTGCCCCCCTGATAAAAATATATGCATGAAAAATTTTTCCTTAATTCTTAATATTGTTTTATTACTGCTGGTTGGTTATTTGTATTACGTTCAATTTTCTTCAAAAAAATCTTCTGCAGCGTATACAAATGCAGCAAAAGATTCATCCTGTAACCATGGCAACAAAGTTGCTTATATTGAACTTGATTCTTTGCAAAGCAGTTATCAATACTACAAACTTTTAAAAGCAGACTTTGAGAAAAAGCAGGCGGCGAGCAATAATGAAATAGCAGACCTGCAAAGGCGTTACCAGGCGAGAGCGCTGCAGTTGCAGCAAAAAGGTGCAACTATGAGCCAGCCTGAACAGGAATCTGCAATGAAAGAAATTAATCAGATGCAGCAGGGCCTGCAGGCAAAAAAACAGACATTAGATAATGAACTTTACAATTCCAATTCAAAAATGAAAGAAGATATTTTAACAAGGATTCAGGATTTTTTGAAAGTGTATAACAATGATGGCAGGTATGATTATGTTTTTTCTTATGAGCCTGGTTTTATGTTTTATAAAGACAGTGCATTAAATATTACATCGGATGTAATTAAAGGACTGAATGATTTGTATGCAAAGAATAAGAAATAGTAATCCGTTATCAGTAATGAGTGATAAGCTATGTGGTACTGATAACAGATAACTGATCTCTGATAACTAATCACTGTATATAGAAAAACATTATCTTCAATCCCGTAAATAACGGGATTTTTTATGAGCCAACACGCCACTGCTTTTAAGCCCACACTCGGATTGTTTGATGCAACAATGATCGTTGCCGGGTCAATGATTGGATCAGGTATTTTTATTGTAAGCGCAGATATAACACGAAATGTTGGCAGCGCAGGATGGCTGATAGTTGTTTGGCTGATAACAGGGTTTATGACTTTGACTGCAGCTATGAGTTATGGCGAATTAAGTGCTATGTTTCCAAAGGCAGGAGGGCAATATGTTTATTTAAAAGAAGCTTACAATCCTTTGGTAGGTTTTTTATATGGCTGGAGTTTTTTTGCTGTGATACAAACAGGAACGATAGCAGCAGTAGGTGTTGCCTTCGCAAAATTTGCAGGATACTTTTTTCCTGCTTTGGAATTAAAAGATGAAAATATTTTAATGCAGATAGGATCATTAAAAATTTATCCTGCACAAATCCTCGCAATTGTTCTCATCATTTTTCTTACTTATACAAATACCAAAGGTGTAAAAGGAGGGAAGTGGATACAGAATATTTTTACTACCACTAAACTCTTATCATTATTCGGTTTGATAGTAGCAGGGTTTATTTTTTTTAAACCCGAAGTATGGCATGCCAACTGGAGCAATGCGTGGGACATGAAAAGCCTTACTGCTGACGGAGGAATGACAGCCGTTGTTGGTGCCGGTGTATTAGGCGCTATTGCAGCATCCATGGTAGGCTCAATTTTTAGCAGTGATGCATGGAACAATGTAACGTTTATTGCAGGAGAAATAAAAAACCCAAAACGAAATATCGGGCTGAGTTTATTTTTAGGAACACTGATAGTAACCGTAATTTATGTTTGCGCAAACCTGATGTACACCGCTGTTTTGCCTATGCATGATATTGCATTTGCACAGCAGGATAGAGTTGCCGTTGCAGCCTCCAATTCTATTTTTGGCAATGCAGGAACCTATGTAATTGCAGTGATGATAATGATATCAACTTTTGGATGTAACAATGGCCTTGTGCTGGCCGGAGCAAGAGTTTATTATACTATGGCTAAGGATAAATTGTTTTTTAAAAATGCAGGAACACTAAATAAACACTCTGTCCCTTCATGGGCATTGTGGGCACAATGCATTGTTGCTTCCCTACTTTGTTTAAGTGGAAAATATGGTGACTTGCTGGATATGATATCTTTTGTTGTAGTGATATTTTATGTACTCACCATAGCAGGTATTTTTATTTTAAGAAAAAAGATGCCTGATGCAGAAAGGCCTTATAAAGCGTTTGGTTATCCTGTGCTGCCTGCCATTTATATTTTAATGGGACTTGCATTTTGTATTTTACTAATAATTTATAAACCACAATATACCTGGCCCGGATTAATAATTACATTGACAGGTATCCCGATTTACTACATTGCCGTATCAACTAAAAACAAAAATATTTCTTAGATGACTGTTGATCTTGATAAACTTTTCAGTGCCATATCAAAATTAAAAGTTGCTGTTATCGGCGATGTAATGCTTGATACATATTGGTGGGGAACTGTTGATCGTATTTCTCCTGAAGGGCCAGTGCCTGTTGTAGCAGTTACTAAAAAAGAACAGCGTATTGGCGGAGCAGGAAATGTTGCATTGAACGCTTGTGCATTGGGTGCTGAGGTAGCGCTGATAAGTGTTTTAGGGAATGATGATGAGGGCAAACAATTAAACGAAATCCTGAAGAGTAACAATATTGATACTTCTTTTATTTTATCTTCAGAAGAAAGAGTAACCACAAATAAGATAAGGATAATTGGCCGCAACCAACAAATGATGAGGCTGGATGCTGAGCATACTGATGATCTTAAAAAAGAGGAGGAAGAAAAATTTATTAATCAAATAGAAAAATATATAAATGAGTATAAGCCTGATGTAATTATTCTTGAGGATTACAATAAAGGTGTATTAACTGAAGCCGTAATTAAAAATAGTATTGCATTGTGCAACACTAAAAATATTATTTGTGCTGCGGACCCCAAACGTAAAAATTTCTTTGCATATAAAAACGTCACGCTTTTTAAGCCTAATTTAAAAGAAGTAAAAGAAAGCCTGCATATTTTATCAGAAGTAGTAAATGAAAAAATGCTTTCTGCTATGCATCAGCAATTAAAAGAAAAGCTGGATCACAGTATTTCGCTTGTCACACTATCAGATAAAGGAATGTTTTATGAAAATGAAAGTGGTTCAAAAATTATTCCTTCTCATTTAAGAGATGTTGCTGATGTAAGCGGCGCAGGTGATACGGTGATAGCCGTGGCATCATTAGTGTATGCAGCTACAAAAAATATTGATATTACAGCACAGATCGCAAACATCGCTGGTGGCATGGTTTGTGAAGTTGTTGGTACAGCAGCAATTGACAAAGAAAAATTGTTAGAAGAGTGTAAACATCTTTTAACCAATCTCTGATTACTTATCACTGATTGCCTTCTTATCACTCATCTCTTTTAGTCTCTGCATCTTTTCTGCTTTCTCTAAATATGCATCAAAATTTATAAACACTTCAGCATATAATTTTATACAAACAAAAATCAGCATGAAAATTTTGCCTGCACCAAAAGCAAGAAACATACTGCCTAGTATAACAACAAACTGTTGTATAAATATTCTTACATAGGGTTGAAACATTAATAGCCCTAATGATGCCTGGCGGTATTTACCACTAAGAATAAAATCAAATAACATCCTGAATCCATACATCGCAATAAAAATATACAGAACCGATTTAGCATCAATATTTAAGTAGAAAAATATTCTGCCTAAAAAAGTAAACGGACTAAAAGCTCCATCAGCAGAAAGCCCGGAAACACCTGCAAATATTGCTGTTTGGATAAAAACAAAAAACCCATAATGCACAATAAAAAAAAGTATGAAGAACCAGCCTGTAACCAAACTTTTTCCTCCGCCTAAATTTTCCCACACATCTTTCTTTTTCTCCAGTGTTACAATAAACATTTTTATCACATTGTATCCGCCGATAATAATTGTTTCCAGGCAATACACTAAAAACATTTGTTTGGGATCCCATCCTTCAAACCACACACCCCATAAAGGCAGTAAATTTGCAAGTATCAAAAACAAATCACTTTTGGTAAGTTTTCTTTTAAACATTTAAAAAACTTTTGAAAGTTTTAGTTTGTTAAAATAGTTATTTTCGGCAAATATTTAGCGGCTGTCAACACATAATTATTAAAGTAATTTTACAGGATGAAAAAATATTCATTGGCAATTCACGGTGGAGCAGGAACTATTTTAAAAGAAGATATGACCCCTGAGCTTGAAGAGCAATACAGGCAAGGATTACAACAGGCATTGGAAGCAGGCTTTTCTGTTCTTGAAAATGGAGGCACTTCTGTTACGGCTGTAAAAGCAGCAGTTGTGCATCTTGAAGACAATCCGTTATTTAATGCCGGAAAGGGAGCTGTGTTTACAAAGAAGGGAATAAATGAACTGGATGCAGCTATCATGGATGGAAAAACTTTGGAAGCAGGGGCAATTGCCGGCGTACGTAATGTGCGTAATCCTGTTGAGTTGGCAGAGCAGGTGATGATGCATAGCGGGCATGTTTTTTTAAGTGGTAAAGGAGCAAACGATTTTGCAATTAAGCAAGGCATAAAATTAGAGCCTGATGAATATTTTTATACCCAGCTTAGATACGATCAATGGAGAGAAATAAGGGATAGCGACCTGTACACACTTGACCATAAAAGTGATAAACTTATAAGGGCTGTAAAAGAAATAAAATTTGGAACTGTTGGCGCTGTTGCCTGTGATAAAAATGGAAACCTTGCTGCAGCAACTTCTACAGGTGGTATGACCAATAAACAATATGGAAGAATAGGTGACAGCCCTTTGATAGGCATAGGTACTTATGCCAATAATAAAACGTGTGCAATTTCGTGTACCGGTCATGGTGAGCCCTTTATAAGGGCTGTAGTTGCATACGATGTAAGCTGCCTAATGGAGTATAAAAATATGAGCCTGCAGCAGGCATGCGAAGAAGTTATTATGAAAAAATTAGTGGAGATGAATGGCGAGGGTGGTTTGATAGGGATGGATGCCAATGGAAATGCAGCATTGGTTTTTAATTGTGCAGGAATGTATAGAGGCTTGCAAAGCAGTGACGGAACAGGTTTGATAGCGATATATGATAATGATTCTAAATAAGGGATAAATGAAAAAATATGCCGTGATAGTGGCGGGGGGAAGCGGCATCAGGATGAACAGCCAAATTCCAAAGCAGTTTTTGTTGATAAAAAATAAACCTCTTTTATTTTATACAATTGATATTTTTTTAAAAGCCTATGATGACCTGGAAATAATTTTGGTTTTACCTGAAGATCACATTAGCAAAGGACAGGAAATAATTGATGCATGGTTTGATAGTTCACGGGTGTCTATTTGTGCCGGGGGCAGAACAAGATTTCATTCAGTACAAAATGGTTTGTCATTAATAAAGGAAGAGAGCATAATTTTTGTACATGACGGGGTTAGATGTTTACTTACAAAAGATTTGGTGGAGCGATGCTATATTGAAGCAAAAAAATCAGGTTCCGCAATTCCGGTAACTACGTCAAAAAACAGTGTAAGATTGCTTACAGAAGAGGGGAATGTGGCGCTGGACAGGAACGCTGTAAAGCTTGTTCAAACACCACAAACTTTTCACAGCAAAATTTTATTAACCGCCTTTAAAATAGATTATAAAGATAAGTTTACTGATGAGGCAACAGTTGTAGAAACATTTGGCATAAAAATAAATTTAATAGAGGGGGAAGAAAATAATATTAAAATAACCACACCCGGCGATATGTTTATTGCGGAGCAAATAATTAAAGGAATATCTTCTATATAAGCCCTGGTTTTCTTTTAGTGTTACATATTCCTTAATCAATTTAAAAAAAATGTGGTGAGCAGAAGAATAAAAGAAGCCTGGAACAAATTAATATTCTGCTGGAATATATCCGATAGTGTTTCCGCTTTTTTTACTTTAATAGTAAACACAAAAAGATACAAATGGAATAAAGTAAAATCGCAAAACCATGTGAAAATAAATGATACACCTGTAAAATACGCTTTACAATTCCACAATAAAAAACGCACCATCTTTTTAAGAACTTATGCCGGCGATTTAGATATATTTTATGAAATATTTTATAAAAAAGCCTATGCGTTTTCTTTTTCTAAAAAGGCAGAAATGATTATGGATGCAGGGGCAAACATTGGCCTGGCAACAATATATTTCTTAAATCAATTTCCTGATTGTAAAGTTATTTCAGTTGAACCTGACCCAACCAATATTGAAGTATTTAAAAAAAATCTTGCAGAAGAAATAAAAAAGCAAAAAATATTCTTAGTTGAAGGGGCAATAGGCCTGACAGATGGATTTGGGTTTATCAGCAGCCCTGTTTTAAAGTACAATTCAAAAATTTTAGAAGATCAAAAAAGTTTTGTAGAGAAGATTGATGTAAAAGTTATCAGTATGAATAATTTTTTTAAACAATATTCAATTGATAAAATAGATATTTTAAAAATAGATATTGAAGGTAGCGAGATACAGCTTTTTACAGATGATATAAGATGGCTTGAAAGAGTTAAAGAAATAGTAATGGAAGTTCATTCTGCAAGAGCCTATCACGTATGTACCAAAGCCATTCTTGATTATAATTTTACCAGAAAAAACGCTTTTACTGAATCGTTTCCCCAAATAGGTTTTTGGATAAAAAAGTAAAATTTTTTTATCAAATTATTTTAATAATTTGAGCGGCCATGGAAGTCCATTGAATTTTACATTGTAATAATCCACAGGCACAGGATTAAATTGAGAATTAAACAATGCAATTCCTTTTTTATCTGATCCTTCAAATCTAAAAACTTTTTCTGTTTGGCAATTATCTTTAATTGCAGCGTCGGTTAACAAATAAAATGCGCCATATTTTTTGCCGGTATCATTACTGCCGCCAATTAATGAGTAAATAAAGTTTTCATCTTTTAAGATCATATAAGCAGCTATAATTTTTTCTTTTGTTTTGGCAAGATAAGTTTGTGCCTGCCCCTGGTTAAATGCAATTCTTGTGGCAGTTACAAGATCTTTATAATTAGCTGGTGTAATATTTTTTTGCTGATTTTTATAATTGCTACGGTAAAAATCAATCACACCTTCAGGATCACAATTTCTTATTATGTCAACATTATTTTCGTATGCTTTCTTTAGCATCCGGTGTGCAAGCCGTTTATATTCTTTATTTATTTCTCTGTATTCTTTATTAAGCGGGAGTAAAAAATTTCTTCTTTTGGCAAGATTTAAATGAGGGTTTGTTATGATATGCGGGTTGATACTATTTTCTTTAAGATCAATATTCCAGTATTTAAAATGTTTTGGAACAGCAGAAAAAAAGGAACTTATTATTTCATCAGTAACATATCCGAAAACGGCTGTATGGCGAATAAACATTGGCTGATATAAATAAGAAAATCCGTATTTTCTTTTCCATAAAAGAGGCATTATTGCCTGATAATCATTTAGCACCAACCCATCCCAATGGCTGCTCATTATATCTAAGTAAAATGACCGGGCATAAATACTTCCATTAAAAGAGTGTGTAACACACTTATCCCACTTCTGTTTATCAATTTGGAGAGAAGGTATAATATTAACCTGATGGGATGGCATATTTTATTGTGCGTAAAAATGTGTTTGTTTCGTAATTTTAAAAACCATCATTTACCTTTTCCTGCAAAAACAACTTTTATACTTTGCAACATTATTTTAATATCAAGTAACAAAGTAGGATTTTCAATATATATTAAATCGTATCGCATTCTCTCTATCATTTCTTCCACATTTTCTGCATAACCAAATTTTACCATTCCCATGCTGGTGAGGCCGGGCTTAAGTTTCAGCAGGTTTAAATATTCCGGATGGCTTTTTATAATTTGATCTATATAATATTTTCTTTCGGGCCGCGGCCCAACAATACTCATATCACCTTTTAAAATATTCCATAATTGCGGTAATTCATCAAGCCGCCACCGCCGCATAATTTTACCCCATATAGTTACCCTGTCATCTTCATCGCTGCTTAGTTGCGGCCCGGTTTCCTCTGCAGTTAAATACATTGATCTGAATTTGCAGATCATAAATTGTTTTCCTTTATAACCAACTCTTTCCTGAAAAAAAAACAGAGAACCTTTTGATGAAAGCTTTAGAATGACTGCAGTAACTAATATCAGCGGCAACAGAATTATTGTTCCTGCAATTGCAAGCAGCATATCGAAAATTCTTTTGATACTTCGTTGCGGCTTCATCGGCATGCAGAATGGGTTAGATTATTGTTTGTTCTTTTCAATTTTTTCAAGAATCTGGTGAGCCACTTCCATCGCTCTAAATCCATCCACCTCGCTCACAATAGTATTGGTATTATTGATGATGGCATCTTTAAAGCTTTCTAATTCCATTTTTATAGCATTATTATCTTCTGTTTTTGGAATAAAGAATGCAATGGATTTTTTACCCTGACTTGTTTCAATGTCAAAAATAAATGCATCTTTATCTGCAGGTGTTTTAAGCCTGGTTATCTCCGTTTTCTTTTCAAGAAAATCTATACTTATATAAGAATCTTTTTGAAACAAACGCATCTTACGCATCATCTTTAAACTTATCCTGGATGATGTAAGATTGGCAACGCAACCATTATCAAACTCCAACCTTACGTTAGCAATATCAGGTGTATCGCTCATTACAGCTACGCCATTTGCAGACATTGATTTTACATTGCTGTTTACTAATTTTAAAATAATATCAATGTCATGTATCATCAGATCCAATATCACACTAACATCAGTCCCCCGCGGATTAAATTGCGCAAGGCGGTGTACCTCAATAAACATTGGCGCTAACTCATGCTTCTTTAATGCTAAAAAAGCAGGATTAAAACGCTCTACATGCCCAACCTGGAATTTGATATTTGCTTCTTTTGCCAGTTTTAATAACTCTTTTGCCTCTTCCATAGTATTAGCCAGCGGCTTTTCTACAAATACATGTTTACTTTTTAAAATGGCTGCTTTGCAAAGTGCATAATGAGAAGTAGTAGGTGCTACAACATCAGCAGCATCACAAGCTTCAATTAATTTATTAATGCTTGTAAATCTTTTTAATTTGTATTGCTTTGCAATTACTGCAGCATTTTCATCAGAAGGATCGTAAAAGCCAACCACTTCTGCATCGCTGATCTCTTTCCAGTTGTTAAGATGAAATTTTCCCAAATGACCTACACCAAAAACACCCACTTTAAGCATAATAATTTATTAGTAAATAAAGATAGTGATGATGAATCTCTTACCATTATATTGAGGTGAAAATTTAAAAGTAATGTAATAAAAAAAACCGCTGTTTAGCGGAACTGAATTCAATTTAGTTTTGTATTATGTTTATTTTTTAATCTTTAGTAAGATAAACATGGGATTAATAATTTCCCTGATATAATATTTTGTACAATAGTTAATTTTATTTTTAATATTCCTGATGCAATAACTAATACAGCAACTTTATTTGAAAATAAAATTCTGTAAAATTTTTTAAAATAAATAAAGCTCCGTTTCCG
>JANXQO010000058.1 GCA_025353485.1 Chitinophagales bacterium | reverse complement strand
CGGTAAAACAAAATGGTTTATAACGAAGTCCCATTTTTAAAGAATTGGAGGTAACAAATTGTGACCTCCAAATTGTAAGCTCTTCCTCTGTCATCTCAAACATAAAGTCTTCAGGAAATCTTTCTATATTTCTCCTCACTGCTTGCTTTAAAGCTTTGTTAGGCACATCATACATTTCAGCAAGATCAAAATCAAGCATTACTTTTTGTCTTCTAATAAGATAAATTTTATTTTCTATTAGAGTTTCCGTTACGCTAACTGCTTTACTCATATGCAGATTTTATTCAAACAAAGAACTATAGTTTTGAGATTACTCAAACTTCAAATCCAATCCAAGACCTCTTAATTCATGAACCAATACATTGAATGATTCCGGAACACCTGGTTTTGGAATGTTATCACCTTTAACTATTGCCTCGTAAGTTTTTGCTCTTCCGATGATATCGTCTGATTTCAAAGTCAACAATTCCTGCAGAATATTTGATGCGCCGTATGCTTCCAAAGCCCATACTTCCATCTCACCAAAACGCTGGCCACCAAACTGTGCCTTACCCCCCAAAGGTTGTTGTGTAATTAAACTGTATGGTCCGATTGAACGGGCATGCATCTTATCATCAACCATGTGATGAAGTTTAATAATGTAGATGATACCAACTGTTGCTTTCTGATCAAAGCGATCTCCTGTTTCTCCATCATACAAATAAGTATGACCAAATAATGGAAGACCCGCTTTAGCAACCTGCTCAGCAATTTCATCAACAGAAGCACCATCAAAAATTGGTGTTGCGAATCTTATTCCTAATTTTTCGCCAGCCCAGCCAAGAACAGTTTCATATATCTGTCCGAGATTCATCCTGCTCGGTACACCCAATGGATTCAATACGATATCAACCGGTGTTCCGTCTTCAAGGAAAGGCATATCTTCCTGGCGAACAATTTTTGCAACGATACCTTTATTTCCGTGACGACCGGCCATTTTATCACCCACTTTAAGTTTACGCTTAACGGCTAAATAAACTTTAGCCAGTTTTAAAACACCTGCAGGTAATTCATCACCGATAGAGATATTAAATTTCTCTCTTTTATATCTTCCTAATTCTTCGTTGTACTTAATATTATAATTATGCAATAACGTGTTGATGTGATCATCAACTTTTGCATCAGCACTCCATCCCAAAGGATTTACGTTTTGATAGTCAATGCCCGCAAGATTTTTTGCAGTGATCTTAGCGCCTTTGCCAATCAATATCTCACCAAAATTATTACTGATTCCTGCTGAATTTTTATCTTTAGTAAGGGTAAGCAATTTGCTTATCAATACTTCTAAAAGATCTGCTTCATTCTTCTCGTGTGTCCTTTCAATTTTTTCTAAAGAAGCTTTTTCTTTTACTTTCCCGTTCTTATCTTTCTTTGCTCTCTGGAATAATTTTTTATCAATAACAACACCTTCCGTTCCGCTTGGCGCTTTTAAAGAAGCATCTTTTGCATCACCGGCTTTATCACCAAATATTGCTCTTAATAGTTTTTCTTCCGGAGTTGGATCGCTCTCACCTTTAGGAGTTATCTTACCAATGATGATATCTCCTTCTTTTACATGAGCGCCAATTCTTATTACACCATTTGTATCTAAGTCTTTGGTAGCTTCTTCACTTACATTAGGAATATCCGGAGTTAATTCTTCTTCACCCAATTTTGTATCTCTAACTTCCAGTTCAAATTCATCTATGTGAATAGAAGTGAAAAGATCTTCCTTAACTACTTTTTCACTGATAACGATTGCATCTTCAAAGTTGTAACCTTTCCATGGCATGAATGCCACTTTTAGATTACGACCCAGAGCCAATTCACCATCCTTTGTAGCATAGCCTTCAGTTAAGAAGTCACCTTCTTTTACTGTCTGTCCTTTTTTTACAGCAGGCCGAAGATTGATACAAGTTGCCTGGTTTGTTTTTATAAATTTAGTAAGCTTATAAATGATCAGATCTTCATCAAAGCTTATCAATTTTTGTGTTTGATTTCTGTTGTAGCGAACATGAATTTCATTAGCATCAACAAATTCAATTACACCATCACCATCTGCATGTATCTGAATTCTTGCATCACGTGCAGCTTTAGCTTCCAGCCCTGTTCCAACAATTGGTACCTGAGGACGGATCAAGGGAACTGCCTGGCGTTGCATGTTTGAACCCATCAAAGCACGGTTGGCATCATCATGCTCAAGGAAAGGAATTAAGGAAGCACTCAAACCAACAATTTGATTTGGGGCAACATCCATGTATTCAACTTCACCTTTATCTAATATCGGGAAGTCGCCTGTTTGCCTTGATTTTACTTTATCCTCAATAAAATTTCCTTTATCATCTATACCCACGTTTGCCTGTGCAATTTTTTTAGTGTCTTCTTCTTCTGCACTTAGGAATGTAACTTTTTTCATATCCACTTTACCATCATTTACTTTATGGTAAGGTGTTTCAATAAAGCCCATTTCATTTATCTTGGCATGCACACAAAGTGTAGATATTAAACCAATGTTTGGCCCTTCAGGCGTTTCAATTGTACAAAGACGGCCATAGTGGGAATAATGTACGTCACGAACTTCAAAGCCTGCTCTCTCACGACTTAAACCACCGGGTCCAAGTGCGGAGATACGACGCTTATGCGTTATCTCTGACAATGGATTTGTCTGATCCAAAAACTGTGATAACTGTGATGTACCAAAGAATGAATTGATAACAGAAGATAATGTTCTTGCATTGATCAGATCAACAGGGGTAAATACTTCATTGTCACGAACGTTCATTCTTTCGCGAATGGTACGTGCCATACGTGCAAGGCCCACACCAAATTGGGCATATAACTGCTCACCTACTGTGCGTACACGGCGGTTACTTAAATGATCAATATCATCAATCTCACTTTTAGCATTGGTTAATAACACTAAATATTTTATGATTGCAATGATATCTTCTTTGGTTAATGTTTTTTTATCAATAGGATAATTTAAACCAAGTTTTCTGTTGATCTTATAACGGCCAACTTCACCAAGGTCATAACGCTTATCACTAAAGAATAATTTATCAATAATACCTCTTGCTGTTTCATCATCCGGTGCATCAGCGCCGCGTAACTGGCGATAAATGTGCTGCACTGCTTCTATCTCACTGTTGGAAGTATCTTTATTTAATGTATTGTAGATGATTGCATAATCCCCGCTCACTTCTTCTCTTTGAATAAAAACACTTTTTACATTCAATTCAAGAATCATTGCAACATTTTCTTCATCAAGAATAGTATCTCTTTCAAGAACGATCTCATTTCTTTCCAGGCTAACAACTTCACCGGTATCTTCATCCACAAAATCTTCTACCCAACTGCGAAGAACACGGGCTGCTAATCTTTTACCTATATTGGCATTTAAAGTTTTTTTATCTGCTTTAACTTCAACAGCCATTCCGAATAATTCCAGAATATCTTTATCAGTTTCATAACCGATAGAACGCAATAAGGTTGTTACAGGAAATTTCTTTTTACGATCAATGTATGCATACATCACATTATTAATATCTGTAGCAAATTCCATCCATGCACCTTTAAAAGGAATTACTCTTGCTGAATAAATCTTGGTTCCGTTTGGATGAATTGATTGACCAAAGAACACACCGGGTGAACGATGTAATTGAGAAACGACTACCCTTTCAGCACCATTTATTACAAAAGTACCACGGGGTGTCATGTAAGGAATGTTTCCCAGGAAAACATCCTGAACAATAGTTTGAAAATCCACGTGCTCTTCATCATTACAGCTAAGACGAAGCTTTGCCTTAAGCGGAACAGCATACGTTAATCCTCTTTCAATACATTCTTCAATTGTGTAACGTGGTGGATCAACAAAATAATCCAGGAACTCAAGCACGAAAATGTTACGGGTATCGGTGATAGGGAAATTTTCCTTGAACACACGAAATAAACCCTCAACATTTCTTTTGTCCGGGGTAGTTTCTAATTGAAAAAAATCTTTAAATGATTGGATTTGAATTCCAAGCAAATCGGGAGTCTCTGCAAGATGTTCAATTTTTCCGAAGTTGATTCTTTTGGCAGGAGCTACTTTAGTTGAAGCCATATTGTAGTTAAAACTTTTAAAGTGTAGAAGTGCCTGTAACCGGATTTAAATCAGGCATAAAGCCACCAATCCGAAATTAAAGGAGTGCAAAAGTAAGGGAAAATATTGAAAAATTTAATATAGACTTCCTTATTGGAAATAATTAATTATTTTTTTGTACTTATCCTTTACATTTTGCCATTATTATCAACGTATAAAAGCCAGAGATTGCTCCCCGGCTTTTAAAGCATCTTAATTAATTTATTGAATCTCTACGTCAGCGCCTGCTTCTGTAAGCTTATTCTTAATTTCCTCTGAAGTGGCTTTATCAACACCTTCTTTAATTGCTTTTGGTGCTCCGTCAACCAGGTCCTTAGCTTCTTTTAAACCAAGTCCGGTAATCTCTTTAACGATCTTTACTATACCTAATTTATTAGCCCCGGGAGATTTAAGAATAACATTGAAAGATGTTTTTTCTTCCACTGCTGCTGTGCCGCCACCGCCATCACCTGCACTTGCTGCAACTGAAACTGCTGCCGGTTCAATACCATATTCTGATTTTAAGAATTCAGCTAATTCCTGAACTTCTTTTACTGTTAAGCTTACTAATTTTTCAGCTAATTGTTTTACTTCTGCCATGATTGTTGTTTTTTTCCGACTTCTTATCCCGAAGTTTCGGGATCCATCGGATGGTTTATTAAAAAATTATTTATTTAAAAATTATGCCTCTACCGGTGCTGGTTCGGTTCTCGTTTCTGTAGCCTCTGATGCTTCAGGTCTGTTTTGTAAAGCGCCAAGTACACGCTGGATTGGCGACTGTAACAAACTGATAACTTCTCCAATCAATTCATTTTTAGTTTTGATTTTGGTTAATGCAACCAACTGATCATTTCCAACAAAAATATCGCCATTAAGGAAGGCTGCTTTTAATAGCGGTTTTTCGCCGTTTATTTCTTTACGGAAACTGCTAATTATAACAGCGGGGTCTTTAGGACTTTCGCTAAACATTAATGCGGTAACCTTGTGCAATGAATCATATATACCTGCGTATTTTTCATTATCCAAACTTTCCAAAGCTTTTTTTATCAGGGTATTTTTAGCCACTTTTACTTCCACCTGCTTGTTAAAGCAATGCCTGCGTAAATTTGTAATTTGAGCAACAGATAAGTTTTCAGTATCTGTAATATAGAAATTATTGTATTGGCTGAATTTGCTTTTCAATGCCTCGATAACTTCCTGCTTTTGTTCTTTTGTCATAAAATTATTTTTTATACCTCACTTCAATCCCTCTCGTACAGAGAGGGAGGTCGTACATTGTTTTTTAATTAATCTTCAATTTTTTACATCTCAACATTATATCTTCTTTCGGTATATTATTAATTCTGCACAGATTTAGTGTCAATTGCAATACCAGGGCTCATTGTACTTGCCATGCTCAATCCTTTTAGATAAGTACCTTTTGAACTGGAAGGTTTTAATTTCATTACAGTATTAATAAGTTCCTGGCTATTAGCTTCGATCTTATCTGAAGAAAAACTAACACGACCTATGGAAGCATGAATAATCCCAACCTTATCAACTTTAAAAGAAATTTTACCGCCCTTTACATCATTAACTGCGGCAGCTACATCATTTGTTACGGTGCCGGTTTTTGGATTTGGCATAAGGTTACGGGGACCTAATACTTTACCTAATCTACCAATTTTAGGCATTACAGAAGGAGTTGCAACAATCACATCAACGTCTGTCCATCCGCCTTCAATCTTTGTAATAAATTCATCAAGACCTACATAATCTGCACCGGCAGCTCTTGCAGCTTCTTCTTTATCAGGCGTACAAAGCACCAATACTTTTTTAGTTCTTCCTGTACCATGAGGTAAGGAAACTGTTCCTCTTACTGCCTGATCTGCTTTTTTAGGATCAACACCTAAACGAATATGCAAATCAACTGAACTGTCAAATTTTGTTGTATTAATTTCTTTTACCAGTGTAGATGCTTCTTTAAGAGAATAGATTTTATCCTTCTCAATTTTAGCATTAGCTACTTTTCTTTTTTTAGTGATCATCGTAAATTATTTTTCGCCTTGCGGCAGATGTTGTAATTAGTTTTCCCAGGGTGCTTTACCTTCAACAGTTAAGCCCATACTGCGTGCTGTACCAGCAATCATGCTCATTGCGCTGTTAAGACTGAAAGCATTTAAGTCTTCCATCTTATCCTTTGCAATTTCTTCAACCTGTGCCCAGGTAACTTTACCAACTTTTGCACGATTGGGTTCTTTACTGCCGCTTTCAATTTTAGCCGCGTCCTTTAATTGTACTGCAGCCGGAGGAGTTTTAATTACAAAATCAAATGATTTATCACCATAAACTGTAATGAGAACGGGAAGAATTTTTCCCTGTTTATCCTGGGTTCTTGCATTAAACTGTTTGCAGAACTCCATGATGTTGATTCCTTTGGAACCAAGTGCCGGGCCGATTGGCGGGGCCGGATTAGCTTGTCCTCCTTTACACTGGAGTTTGACAAAGCCTGTTACTTCTTTTGCCATATTTTAATTTTTGGTGTTAGCGTTCTTAGACCGGCTAAGAACTCCCAATTCAATATTATTCTAAAGAACTTTTTTGGGAGGGCAAAGGTATGGAAATAATTTTATTTACCAATTCCTTTTCTGAATCTTATATTCAATTGATAATTTATTACGCTAATTTTTCAACCTGCATATAATTTAATTCAACAGGTGTAGCTCTTCCAAATATTTTAACCTGAACTTTTAATTTCTTTTTCTCATCATTTACTTCTTCTATCACACCATTAAAATCGTTGAAAGGTCCATCAATAATTTTAATTGTTTCCCCGATAATAAAAGGTTCACTCATCTTAATACCACTGGCATCAGCCATTTCATCTGCCTTACCTAACATTTTATTTACCTCAGTTCTGCGAAGAGAAATAATATTTCCTTTTGATCCTTTACCATCGGTTAAAAAGTGCATTACATTACTGATATTGCTTAGATGCTGAACCATTTCATCAGAAAGTTTTCCATGCTCTACTTCTATCATTATATAACCGGGATAGAAATTTCTTTCTCTCATTACTTTTTTACCATTCTGTACCTTATACACTTTCTCAACAGGTAAAAATATTTGTTTAACTATTTTATCCCATCCATTACGAATAACATCTTTATCCAAATATTCTTTAACCTTACGTTCTTTACCGCTAACTACTCTAAGCACATACCATTTACTTTCTTTTTCTGAAACAGCTTGTGTTTCAAGAAGTGGCTGCTCTACAATTTCTTTATCTTCCGGCAAAGTATCCTCAACTTTTGTGTCTTCTATATTATTTGTGTCTTGCATTTTATTTAAATAAAGAATAAACAAATTTTAATACTCCATTAATACCAAAGTCCATTACGCCAACGATAGCTGTTATAAAAAGAGTTGCTACTAAAACTATCATTGTAGATTGTTGTAACTGCTCCCAGTTTGGCCAGGTTACTTTTTCTCCCATCTCTTTATAGGAGTCTCTTATGTATGCTGATATTTTATTCATAATATAATTTCTAATTTGATATTTAAAATTTGAGTTTGAAAATCTCTGATCAAATTTCAAATATAATTTCAAATTCCTTTGCACGGGCACAAGGATTCGAACCCTGATCAAAGGTTTTGGAGACCTCTATTCTACCATTGAACTATGCCCGTAAGAATCAAAAGTCACCGGTCAAAAGGAAAATTCCTCTAACCAATGACTTTTGAAAATCAAAGATACTATTTATTTTAAAATTTCTGTAACCTGTCCTGCACCTACTGTACGACCACCTTCACGAATTGCAAATTTTAATCCTTTTTCCATTGCAATTGGCTGGATCAACTTAACAGTAAGGTTTGTATTATCGCCAGGCATAACCATTTCTGTTCCTGCTGCTAATTCAACTTCACCAGTAACATCAGTTGTACGGAAATAAAACTGAGGACGATATTTTTGGAAGAATGGAGTATGACGCCCGCCTTCTTCTTTACTTAATACGTATACCTCACCTTTAAATTCAGTATGCGGAGTAATTGAGCCTGGCTTGCAAAGTACCATACCACGACGGATTTGGTTCTTTTCAATACCACGTAACAATAATCCTGCATTATCTCCTGCTTCACCTTCGTCTAAAAGTTTTTTAAACATCTCAACGCCTGTTACAACTGATTGTAATGGTTTTTCCATTAAACCCACTATTTCAACAGCTTCCCCAACTTTAATCCTTCCTCTTTCAATACGACCTGTAGCCACAGTACCGCGGCCGGTGATTGAAAATACATCCTCAACACTCATAAGGAAAGGTTGATCAACAGGGCGGGGAGGTAATGGAATATATGTATCAACTGCTTCCATTAATTCATCTATTTTAGCAGTCCACTTTGCATCACCTGCCAAAGCTCCTGTTGCAGAACCCTGAATGATAGGTGTATTATCACCATCAAATCCATAAGAAGTTAATAGCTCACGAATTTCCATTTCAACTAATTCTAACAACTCAGGATCATCAACAAGATCTACTTTATTCATAAATACAACTATCCTTGGAACACCAACCTGGCGAGCCAACAAAATATGTTCTTTAGTTTGCGGCATCGGACCATCGGTAGCAGCAACGACTAAGATTGCACCATCCATTTGGGCAGCACCTGTAATCATATTCTTTACATAATCGGCGTGACCCGGACAATCAACGTGTGCATAATGACGATTAACAGTAGCATACTCCACGTGAGCAGTATTAATAGTGATACCCCTTTCTTTTTCTTCGGGAGCACCATCAATATCATCATAATTTCTTTTCACCGCCAAACCTTTTTTAGACAAAATATCGGTTATAGCGGCGGTCAATGTTGTTTTACCATGATCAACGTGACCGATAGTACCAACGTTAACGTGGGGTTTATCCCTTTTAAAATTCTCTTTTGCCATTTTATTTTTGTTTTATAATTGTTTATTAAAAAAATTATGTTACCAACTTTTGTTTTTCATAGCATCATCGTTGTGTCACTCACTTCAACTTTTTGTTCTTTATTCAACATCACAATTAAAGAGCTGTTGATGAGAATTGAACTCACGACCTCTTCCTTACCAAGGAAGTGCTCTACCCCTGAGCTACAACAGCTTGATAAAAAAGTATGAGCGGAAGACCGGGCTCGAACCGGCCACCTGAAGCTTGGAAGGCTACCGCTCTACCAAATGAGCTACTTCCGCTAATAAATTAATTTCAAATTTCAAATTCCAAATTTGAAATTCAAAGAACTGTGGGCAGAGTAGGGTTCGAACCTACGTACTCGCGAGAGAACAGATTTACAGTCTGTCGCCTTTAACCACTCGGCCATCTGCCCAATTTTTTGAGCCAGTGGAGGGATTCGAACCCCCGACCAGCTGATTACAAATCAGCTGCTCTGGCCAACTGAGCTACACTGGCATTTATGTTAAACTCACTCCTGCAAAGAACTTCCTGCCAAAACATACTTTTATAGGTAGTTTTTTAGGAATGCAAAGGTAATGGAAAATGTTTAATGCAAAAATTTTGAAAGAGAAATTTTAAAGTGTTTTAGTTAGTGTAAAATCATTTAAAAAAAGGGAAATTTTTCATTAAAAAAAATCTCCCGGTTTTGGGAGATTAATTATTATTAAGCTGCTAATTTTTCTTTCTTTCGTTTCATTTGGGTGATTACAGAATCCAGCGCTGTATCAAAACTTTCTTCAAAAGATTTAGAAGAATGCTTTACAAAAAAATCATGATGGGGAACATGTACTTTAATTTCTGCAATCTTGTCCTTAATGTTATGAACCACATTGTCTAATTTTAAAAATACATCAACTTTTGTTATTCTTTCATGAAACTGAGCAAGCTTGGAAAGCTTTTTCTCTACATAGGATACCAGTTTTGTGTCTGCGTCAAAATGCAAGGTTTGAATGTTTACGTTCATAGTAATCTTAAATTTAATCAGTGAACAATAATAATTAGAAGGTAAAATTTATAAGGTCATAGGCAAAAGGGATTATGTATGCAATTGAACCATGAAGTTAAGATTATGAAGTTAGGATTATGAACGATTTTTTCAAAATATTGTTTTATTATATATGAAATTTTCAGGATTTAGGATGTGTTTTTTTATGAATGTCTTTTAGTCTTTCAATACTGTTATGCGTATAGATTTGAGTAGCAGCCAAACTGCTGTGGCCCAGCAATTCCTTTACAGCATTAATATCAGCACCATTATTAGTTAAATGAGTAGCAAAGCTGTGACGTAAGATATGCGGGCTTTTTCTTTCGTTGGTAGTTACATAGCCGAGGTATTGTTTTACTTTATTATATACATATTTCGGCTGAAGCTTTTTCCCTTTTTGGTTTATCAACAAATATTCGGTATCAAAAATTTCAATATTATTTCTCTTGGCATTCATATATTCTAAAATCGGATAAAGCAGTAAATTGTTTATTGGGATTATTCTTTCTTTATTTCTTTTTCCCAAAACTTTTAAATTGCTATACCCTTTATCAATTTGCGATTCTTTCAAATTAATTAATTCACTCAAACGCATACCGGTTTGATAAAATATTTGCAACATCAGTCTATTAGTTTTCCCTTCCCATGTATCCGGAAATTCAACATGCTGAAATAATGTGTCCATATCTTTTTCTTCAATAAAAGATGGTAGCCGTTTGTTTACCTTAAGCGAAACAATAGTAGCCATCGGGCTTACAGCGATCGTTTCATTTCTTAATTGGTATTTAAAAAAAGATTTTAATGTTGATATTTTTCGATTGATGCTTTTAGGTACAATTTTATTCTGTTTTAAATTTGCCAACCAGGTTCTAATTAACGTAGCGGAGATTTCCGTTAAGGAAAGAGTTCCGTAATTGGCTTCAATAAAGCCAAAAAAATCTTTCAAATCATTTTCATAAGAGATAATTGTATGCTGTGAATACCGCTTTTGAAATTTCAGGTAATCTAAAAAAAATTGAACTGAGGTTTGGCTTGTATGCATAAAAAAACCGATAGCTCAAAGTTAAACCTTAAAAGCTACCGGCAGTTAATGCTGGTTGAAATATCTAAATATTAAATTTCTATTTTTCCGCTTGCTATTTGCTGCTTATAAACAGCTTTTAAAACCTGCCCTCTGCGACGGATAGATGGCTTAATAAATGCCTGGCGCTCTCTTAGCTGCAAAAGAACTTTGCTTTTCTCAAATTTCTTTTTATACTTTTTAAGTGCCTTGTCTATGTTTTCGCAGTCTTTAGAATCAATAATGAGCATAAAATATTTTCTTTTTTATTATTTTTTGGAGAACAAAGGTAATTGGAAATTTTTAATTATCGAAATTCTAAAAATGAAATACGAAATTTGTATAAATAATTAACATGTTTACGGGTATTATTGAATGTTTAGGGAAGATAAATAGTATTGATATTAAAGGATCCAATAAATCATTTTGGCTAGAAAGCAGAATATCTCACTTATTAAATGTTGATGAAAGCATAAGCCATGACGGTGTTTGCCTTACCGTAGAAGAAATAAAAAACAGTACACATAAAGTAACAGCTATCAATGAAACCCTTAATAAAACCAAAATGGATGATTGGAAAGTTGGAGACGTTATAAATCTTGAAAGGTCAATGCAAATGAATGGGCGGATAGATGGGCACATTGTACAGGGACATATAGATACAACAGCAATTTGCATTAATAAAAAAGTACTAAAAGGAAGTGTAGAATTTACTTTTTCGTTTAAAAAAAGATTTGCTCCATTACTTATTGAGAAAGGTTCTGTTTGTGTGAATGGGATTAGCCTGACTGTTTTTAATTTGCGCAAAAAAAAGTTTACGGTTGCAATTATACCTTACACTTTAGAACATACGAATTTGTTTTTTATTGAAGAAAGTTCAAAAGTTAATATAGAATTTGATGTATTGGGGAAATATGTGCAAAGTGCCCTAAGATAAATAATAATTTTACCTCTAAAATACCTGCATGGCTTTTGTTTCTATAATACTTCCGGTTTTTGATGAAGAAAAAAACATTGTACCGCTTTATGATGAGATCAAAAAATATCTATCACCCACAGATGAATTGATTTTTATTGATGATGGTAGTACAGACAATACTTTTTTAGAGATACAGCAATTATCCAATGCAAATAATAATATTAAATGCATTTCTCTTTCCAGGAATTTCGGGCATCAGAATGCATTGATGGCGGGGCTTCAACATGCAAAAGGAGATTATATAATTACAATGGATGGCGACTTACAACACCCACCTGCGCTTATTCCTGTTATGATTGAAAAGTTAAAAGAAGGATATGATATTGTAATAACTAAACGAACCAAAACAAATAATACAGGGGCATTAAAAATTATTTTTTCAAAAGTATTTTATCGTTTTATTAATTCAATTTCTGACACGCATATTGAGCCTAACGCTTCCGATTTTAGAGCTTTTAATAAAAAAGTATTATCCAATATTTTATTATTTAAAGAAAGAGAACTTTTTCTACGGGGGATTTTTAGCTGGATTGGATTTAGAACTGCAACAGTAGATTTTGAAGCGCCGGAGCGACGCTTTGGAAAAACAAAATATTCATTTGGAAAAATGACCAGGCTTGCATTAAAAGGAATTACTTCATTTAGCTTTAAACCTTTGCGGGTAGCCATTTTTATAGGGTCAATAATTTCATTAGCAGCATTTGCTTTTGGAATATTTGCACTGGTTTCCTATTACAAAGGAAATACAGTTCCCGGTTGGGCATCTACAATAATTGCTATAATGTTTTTGGGAGGAACACAACTTTTGGCAATTGGTTTATTGGGAGAATACATAGCCAGCCTTTTTATTGAAAGCAAAAATCGTCCGCTGTTTTTAATTGATAAAAAAATAAATATTGATTAATTTTTTTTACATGCTACAATAAAATATTGACCTCCCAAAGGCAGCCATTGTAAATATTTCTCAAGAAAAATAAGTTTTGATAAAACCCCTTTTCGTGGAAAAAAAATGATGAACTTTTTTTTCTTTATATCGAAATTATTTTCTCTCAACAACCTTATAGTATAATCACTTTTTAAAAGCTTTGCATCTTTATCAAATACGCATGTATTAACCAAATGCGTTGTTACCGGGTTAAATGGATTGTGTTCAAATAAATAAAATTTGCCGCCTTGTTTTAATGTCCTGCTAATTTCTTTTATAAGATCGTTGTGCAAACCAAAATTGATATGATGAAGCACCCCTGCCATAAAAACTATATCGAAACTTTTATCCGGAAAAGGAATCTGTTTGCCATCATACGTTTGAAAGTTGCAATTAAAAATATTTTTATTTTTTGCTTCTTCAATGCTTTGCTGTGATATATCAATTCCGTCTAACTTCCACAAAGGAAAATATTTATTCATGTACATTTCTGTAGTTCCATCACCACATCCAACATCTAAAATTTTCAATGGAACATTCTCTTCAAATTGCTGCAACAGTTTAACTTTCATTTCAGCGAAATAAAAACTATCAGCGCCAGAAATTTTTATATTGTCAGTATGAATGCTGCGGTAATCTTTTGCATAGCCATCAAAATCATCAAAACTTCTTTCAGTCATATATTGTAAAAATGTATTTTTAGCAAATGCAAGTTTACACAAATTCAAACAGGCAATCTGTAAAAACAATTTTTGCCTTCTTGCTGATATTGTTTGTTGCCTACCTGCCTGTTTCTACATTTCTTTTTTTTATTAAGAACGATGCCTTTAACGGGTACTTTCCTCCAAAATTTTTTATGAGCGAAAGTATTCATGCAGGTCATCTTCCATTATGGAATCCATACATCAATTATGGCATTCCTCAATACGGTGACATGAGCAGCGGGTATTGGAGCCCGCTTACATGGCTTATTGCAAGCACTGTTGGTTACAACGCATATACGTTTACAATTGAAGTTCTTGCTTATCTTTTTATTGGTGGAATTGGAATGTATAAACTATGTGGATATTTTAATTTACAAAACAAAGCAAGCTTTATTGCAGCCATCGCATACATGTGTTGCGGCTATAACGTTGGGCATTTGCAACATTTTAACTGGCTCAGTGGTGCAGCATTTTTACCGTGGTGTGTATGGGGATATTTATTATTACAACAAAACTTTTCTATTAAAAATATTTTGCAAAGTGCATTACTGTTTTATTTATTTATTTCTTCAGCGCATCCGGGAATATCAATCGGTGCTTTTTATTTTTTTATTGCATTAACGCTTTTTTTATTCTTTAAAAATGAAATGCATTCCAATATTTTTAAAAGGATAAAAAAGTTTGCAATATCCAGTTCCGTTTTATTAATTACTTTGATGATCTTGAGTGTAGGGATGATTGTTGGCTACTTAGATATTCTGCCACATTTTAGTCGTGGTGAAAAAGTAACACTGGCTGAAAGCCTGAAGGGTCCTGCAACTGTGCAAAGCTGGATATCAGTTCTGTTACCACTAACTACCACAAGAAATGATAGTTTTTTTGCAACAGATATTTCGATGAGGGATATTTATTTTTCTCTTACACTGTTGTTGTTTTTCATTTTATCGCTTTTTCAAAAAACCAGCTGGCAAAAATTTTTCCTGCTTACAGGAATTATATTTTTACTGCTTTCATCAGGAGGGATTTTTAACCCTTTTGCATACAATTTTATTCCGTTAATTGGTTATGTAAGATTAAATGGAGAGTTCATCATTTTTTCACTGTTATGTTTTATTATAATTGCAGCCATTGAATTGAACAGGTTTATTACTGAACAAAAGGAATTTAAAGGCAAGATTAAATGGATCTATTATGCTTTTGAGATTATTCTATTTGCATGTATAGTATTTGGATTATACAAAACAATAATCAATAAGGAAGGTCTCTTGTATTCATTTAAAAATATTGCATCACAAAACGGGCTTTCTTTAAAATTAAAAACCTTAATTGATTCCTTAAGTTTTTATGATGCTTTGTGGTTACAAGGTATTATCCAGTTGTTTTTGTTATGGGGAATAAAATTTTGCCTGAGAGAAAAGCGATGGAACCTGTTGATAAAAATTGTAATCGCAGATTTAGTTATTGCAACATTATTAAACCTTCCGTTTACCGGTGTAGGTAAAGCATCAGTAGCAGAGGTGCAAAGAGTATTAAACAAATCTCCCAAAGGAATACCGGTACCATTATTAAAGCCTGTAATTAACAATGATACAATTAGTAAATATGAAAAGGGATTGGTTGGTGACTGGAGTTTTTATAATAAACAAATTGGCGTAAAAGAAGAAGCGCCCTACCCCATCAAGCTAAACAATACCAAAAAATATTTTGCCGCTATTGAAACCAATCCTTCTTCGAATCTCAGCAAAAACAATTTTCTTTTTACTACCAATTTAAACGATGCAAAACCTATAATAACATCTTTTACAGGTAGCCAAATAAAATTTACAGTAACCGCTGCGGATACAGGCAGAATTATTTACCAGCAAGCCTTTTACCCATATTGGTTTTACGATAACGGAAAAGAAAAAAAAGAAGTACAGCAATATGCAACAGGTTTTATTGCCATACCATTAGTAAAAGGAGAGAATAAAATTGAGATAACATTCGAACCGCAAAAAATAAAGATTGCGATGCTGATTAGCCTGATAATTTTTTCAACGATCGTGATCCTTCTTTTATTCAATCCTCCATTTATCAGGAGATCGCTTTCCCTTTCATAGCTTTTGAAACAGCCTCATCCATTATTCTTTCTGCATATGGGCGTGAGAGATTATTGAGCTCTTCAATTTTTGAATGTACAAGATCTTTGTCTTCCATCGTTAGCGCTAATTGCAAAGCCTGCATAGCTTCAGCAGTAGTAACTAATTCTTCAGGAGAAAGTTTTTTTGAATTTTTTTGAATAAACTTTTCCGTTGTTTCCAACAATTGTTCACCTTCCGTTCTTGCTTCCAGCAATGCTCTTGTGGCAATATCATCTTTTGCATGTGTGATAGATTCCAGTAACATTTTTTCAACCTGCTGGTCTGTTAACCCATACTGCGGCTGCACTTCAATGCTTTGTTCTGCACCGCTTCTTAACTCTTTTGCTTTTACAATTAAAATCCCATCTGCATTTATCAAAAAAGAAATTTCAACTTTTGGCAACCCTGCAGGCATCCCGGGTATATTTGTTAAATTAAATTCAGCAAGCTTCCGGTTATCTTTTACAATATCTCTCTCTCCTTGAAAAACAGAAATTTTAATTCCGCTTTGCCCGTTAACCTGTGTTGTATATTGTCGTGATGCCTTTGTTGGTATTTTAGAATTTCTTGGTATCAATACATCCATCAATCCGCCACGTGTTTCAATACCTAATGAAAGCGGTGTGATATCCAGCAGCAAAAATTCCTTGTTATTACCCGCTAAAATATCCGCCTGTAGTGCGGCTCCCAAAGCAACTACTTCTTCAGGATTCATTGAATCGTTTACCTCCTTTCCAAAAAAATCAGAAATGGTTTTCTTTACAAAAGGAATTCTTGTAGAACCTCCCACCATCACTATTACTTCGATATCTGCGGCCGTAAGTTGAGCATCTTTCAAAGCATTTTTGCATGCTGTAATTGTTTTATCAATAGAAGGACAAATGAGTTCTTCAAATTCTGTTTTGGAAATTTTTAATTCATGCTGATTTAAGTTATCAGAAAACATTTCATTAGCAGAAAGATGTTTTTTTGCTTCTTCAGCTTTTAACCTGATGGCTTGTGCAAATTCTTTATTATTTTTTAATTCATCTTCATTGATTGACAATTGCTGCAACCAAAATTTCACAATCGCATTATCAAAATCATCACCGCCAAGATAAGTATCACCATTGGTTGAAAGCACTTCAAAGATCCCATTGGATATTCTTAAAATAGAAATGTCAAAAGTTCCACCTCCCAAATCATACACTGCAATTGTTTTGTGATCTTCTTTATGCAAACCAATTCCATAAGCAAGACTGGCAGCTGTTGGCTCATTGATGATTCTTAAAACATCAAGCCCTGCAAGCTTTCCGGCATCTCTTGTTGCCTGCCTTTGTGCATCATTAAAATAGGCAGGAACAGTAACAACAGCTTTGATAACCGGCGTTTTAAGAATATGCTCAGCTCTTTGTTTTAGTTCTTTTAAAATAAAAGAAGAAAGCTCAACAGGGGAATAAAATTTACCTGCCTGTCCCGTAGACAGGTTTCCCACCTGTATCTTTACCAGGCTCTCAGTATTATCATCAATGATTTTATAAGTAAAAAAAGAGCTGTTGTTTTTAATATCGTTGTAAGATTTTCCCATCAATCTTTTTGCAGAAAAAATTGTGTTGTGCGGTTCCGTAATTAAATATTGTTTCGCTTCTTCACCTACAATAATATTGCCATTCCCATCAAAATGAATAATTGACGGAACCAATGAACCTGCCTGTCCGGCAGGCAGGCTGCTGTTGTGTTCTTTTAAAGCCACGGCCTGCCTGGTTTCCGGATGTATGATTGCGATAAGACTATTGGTTGTACCAAGGTCTATACCTACAATTATTTCTTCCTGTTGTAAACTTCCTGTTGCTATATTAATACCTATTTTTGCCATCTTCATCACTTTATTAAACGGGCAAAATTACTTCACGCAACCGGGAATTGTTTAAATAATTATATGAAATTGATTCAATCACGTTCTCACAGGTACATGTTGATCTTCTTCCTTTCCTTTTCTGTCTTTATAGGAAGTGGATATAATACCTACCTTTCTTATGAACGTTTTTATAATGCTGACTCGGAAACATATACAAATATTGCCCGGTTCAATTTCACCAATCAAAGCCTTATAAGAAAATACCGCATTATTGTACCCGCAATAGCCAATGTAATTTCAATTCCCATCAATCCAATTTATTACAAACTCGTAAGTGATAAACGTGATAAATATGACTGGCCTTTGCTTACTGGTTTTTTTATCATCAATTCCATTTTAATGTCATTAGGCGCCGTGCTTATTTATAAGATAATGGAACTTCGGCAGCTTTCTGATCTATCATGTGCCGTTGGATTATTGGCATTTGTGGCCGGGGGCAGATGGGCAGGGTTTATTGCAGCACATCCTGTTACGGACAGTCTTACCATTCTTTCAATTTCTTCTATAGTTTATGGCTTACTAAAACCAAATAGATATCTGCTTGCTGCAGGAATTATTTTTGGATTGATAAGTAAGGAATCTGTAGCGTTGTTTTTTCCGATGATATTATTGTTTGCATCCAAGCAAACAAGAATTACTGTATTAACAAGCATACCGGTTGCGCTTCTTATTTATTTTAGCATAAAATATTTGGTAGATAATGCATCAGGGACTTTGTTACAGGCAAGTCTTGCTGAAGATTTTGATTCCATCAACAGTATTAAAATTTCTATCCACAAACTTTTTTGTGCAAAAGGAGCGGCGGATATTTTTTCAGTATATGGATTTTTCAGCCTGCTTTTTTTAACAGGTATTTTTTACAAAGGTTTCAGAAAACTGATCCGGCCATCCTTTAACTGGCTATTCATTGTATTTGCATTTACAATTTTGGCACACATGCTTTTGTCGACTGAACTGGCAAGGATGTGTTACCTGGGTTCTGCGCTTTTTGTTCCTTTTATTGCAAGATGCTTTGAAGTTCATCCCTGGTTTAGTAAAATAAAATTAATTAATC
>JANXQO010000040.1 GCA_025353485.1 Chitinophagales bacterium | reverse complement strand
ATGATATTCTTGCAAAAAAATTTTATAAAGAATCTGATATTGAAATAACCAAACAAAAATTATCAGTAAAGAATTTTTGCTTTACGCATGACATTAATGAAACCTGCGATGAGGAAGGATCTAACACCAACTTTACTTTTTCGGGGCATGTGCATCCCGGTATTAGTATGAGCGGAACCGGAAGACAGGAATTACATTTTCCCTGTTTCTATTTTACTAAAGATCATGCGATACTACCTGCATTCAGCCGCTTTACCGGCACTTATAAAATAAAACCCAAGCGGGGCGACAAAGTATTTGCTTTGGTAGAAAATAAGATTGTAAAGATTCAGTAGTGAGTAATGAGTGGTGAGTACACTTTCTTATTCCTTATGCCTTATCACTTATCACTTATTTCTCCCTCTTCTTTGCAATTCTTTTTTTATCAATTGTAATTCCCTTCCTGTATGACCGCTTACGGAAGAATTTTCCTGGGCTCTTCTCATTAAATAAGGTATAACATCTTTCAGCGGGCCAAAAGGTAAATATTTACTTACAGAACAACCAGCTTTTGCAAGGTTAAAAGTAATGTTATCACTCATGCCCAGCAATTGTGAAAAATGTACACGGGAATGATTTAGCGGTAAATTCTTTTGTTGAAGAAGTTGTGTAGTATACAAATTGCTGTATTCGTTGTGAGAGGCAACGATCAGAAATAATTTATCAAGATGCTCAATGCAAAATTCTATTGCTTCATTATACCCTTTATCACAGCTTTCTTTATCAGGTTGAATGGGTGACGGATAATTCATTGCTGCTGCCCGCTTTCTTTCTTTTTCCATGTAAGCGCCTCTAACCAGCTTTGCTCCTAAAATAAAATTTTTATTTTGTGCTTCTACTAAACTGTCTTTTAAAAATTGAAGACGGTCGTGCCTGTAAAGCTGGATAGTATTATACACAACAATTTTTGTAAAATTATATTTTTGCATCATCTGCATGGTAAGTGCATCCACAGGGTCCTGTATCCATGTTTCTTCAGCATCTATCAAAACACCTACATTGTTTCTTTGCGCTGCTTCGCAGATCTTTATTAAACGGTTAACTACTCTTTGCCATTCTTCTTTTTCATCAGCATCTAACACATCAATATTTATCCTTCCCTCAACACCACTTTTATTATCTGCAGCAGCATCCAGTTTTTCCAGTAACTCAAACCTGATAATACCCGTAAGCTTGATACTCATAAAAGGTATGTTTGGCTGGGTTGCTGCGTATTGAATAACTTTAATAAATTCAGCAGCAGCATTATCAAAATTCTGCTCACCTTCTTTACCTTCTACACCATAATCTAAAATTACCTGCACATTATATTGAGATAATTTATCAGCAATTTTTGCTGTTTCCTGTAAAGATTCTCCTCCAACAAATTGTTTAAAGATTGTATTACGCAATAAACCATTTATAGGAAGATGGGCCTTCAGGGCCCATGGTGTAAGGCGTGTTCCCGCTTTTACAAGCCATCCTATATCCATTGCAGAAAAAAGAAAATTTGCCTTTTTTAATTCTTTATTCGTTTTGTAAGCAAATGCAGATTCGGTATTATCAAATGATATCATTCTAAAAATTTGGAAACCGAAATTCAGTCATCGGGTATTAATAACCAAATAAGATTTGTAGCAACTGATTACTAATTGCTGATAGTTATCTTTACAAAATGGAAGGCAAAAAATCTGCAGAGAGTTTAATTATAATGACTGAGCTTGTACTGCCAAATGATACCAATACTTTCGGCAATTTAATGGGTGGCAGGCTTATGTACTGGATGGATATAGGCGCTGCACTTTCAGCTACCAAACATTGCGGCGCTCCTGTAGTTACTGCATCCGTGGATAATATTTCGTTTACCAACCCAATAAAACTGGGCAATGTTGTACATATTGAAGCCAAAGTAACAAGGGCTTTTAATACAAGTATGGAAGTTCATTTAAATGTATGGGGAGAAGATATTATCCGCCAACACAGGTATAAAAGTAATGAAGCATATTACACTTTTGTAGCCCTCAACCCACATGGAAAACCTAAAGCAGTTCCTTCTGCAGAGCCTGAAACAGAAGAAGAAAAGAATTTATTTGAAGGCGCATTGCGCCGTCGCCAAATCAGGCTGATCTTAGGAGGAAAAATGAAACCCGAAGATGCTGCAGAGTTAAAGGCTTTGTTTAATTCGTAGAGACAGGGCATGCCCTGTCTCTACTCTGCCACATAAATTTTTTACTTTGCTCAATGGCATCCATTACCTGTTGAAGAATTACATCAAGGCTATCATCATAATTAATCTGCAAAGGCTCTTTAAATTTTATACTCAACAAAGAACCTCTCTTTTTTAATTTCAATCCCTTTTTATTAAAGGCCCTCCAAAATCCGTTTATCACAACAGGTACAACAATTGATTTATTATGTTTTATCAAAAAGGCGGCTCCTTTTCTGCCGGGGGCAAATGGTTTTGTAGTTCCCTGCGGAAAAGTTATTACCCAGTTATCTTCCAGTGCCTTTGCAATATTGCGTGTATCGCCGGGATTCAATCCCTTTCTTACTTCTTTCGAATCTTTATTCCATGTACGTTTTACAGTTACACATCCCGCCATCCTGAAAAAACGGCTTATTAAACTGCTCCCCATAGTTTCTTCTGCAGCAACAAAATATACACGGGTAAAAGGGTTTAAAAGATAATACGGAATGCCTAGCCTGTTCTCCTTACCCCATTTTACAGCGCTGAAAATGTGAAGGAAGGTTATAACATCAGCAAAGTAAGTTTGATGATTGCTTACAAATAAAACATTTTTTTTAGGGAGGTTCTTTAGATTTTCTGTGCCGGAAATTTTTAATTTATTGATGATAGCAAGTCCGGGATAACTAAATATCCCGACGATAAAATAGAGTATAGATTTTACAACTTTTGTCTGTTGCAAACTTGCGATCCATCGCTTCATAAAAATCATTTGAGGAACAAAACGGTATGCAATTTAGGAAATAACAAAGTATATTTATGAAGTTTGATGTGATTTACAACCATAGTTATTTTCAGGGATTAAAAAATATTGTATAGGTAATTCATTTTTATTTATAGATAAGACTTTAATTATGTTGGAAGAAAGACTTATTCATTGTCCAGATTGCGGAGGAACTGGAAGTATTTTAGACACTCGTTTGGAAAGTTTATTTAGTAAGAAAAGATACATTACTTGCCTCAAGTGTAAAGGCAGTGGTATATTCGATTTAAATGCTGAAGAAAATGCACGAATAAATTCAGGTTTTTATAAGAATTATAAACCTAATTTTTCTCAACAAGAACCAGAAAAAAATTCTAATAAAAGTTGTTTTATCGGAGTTATTTGCTTAGCTATTATCATTTTAGTTTGTATATTACTTGGGCTTTCAGTCTGGACATTAGTTACGATTTTTATTTTGATATCTCTTGCAATAAGTTTATATATTAAAATTTTTGATTAGATTCAATTTTAATCATTCAACAGGCAAATTTAATCAAGTCAACCTATAGAATAAGTCCTAATCTTAATCAACTTTCTCTTTCCATTTTTACCCGATTTTCGCTACCTTTGCCCTCCCAATTTAAAACCGTTGGGATTATAAAATGAGTAACGATATTATTAACCAAAATGCTGATGAACAGAATTCTGATAACACTCAGGATACAGCAACACCAAATCCATCTGTTGAGGCTTCTGAACAAAGTGCTGAACAAACTTCACAAACTGAAACTTCAGAAACTGCTGTAGCTGAACAACCGGCTGCAGAAAAAAAAGAACCATTTGCTCCCCCTGTTCAAACTCCTCATGATGATTTTGACTGGAGTGTAGACAAGCGTAATGTAACAAGTTATAGCAAAGAGGAAAAAGATAAGTATGATCATGTTTATGAAAATACTTTTAAGCAGATCAATGATGGTGAAATGATCAATGGTATTGTAGTTGCGCTTACCAAAACAGATGTTGTTGTAAACATTGGTTTTAAAAGCGATGGTTTAGTTTCTCTTAACGAATTTCGTGATATTCCAAACTTAAAAGTGGGTGATGAAGTGGAAGTGCTTGTTGCTGAAAAAGAAGACAGGGAAGGCAATCTTCATCTTAGCCGCAAACAAGCCCGTACTACCCGTGCATGGCAACGTATTGTTGAGATGCATAAGACTGGTGAAATTGTTACGGGTACTGTTACCAGCAAAACCAAAGGCGGACTTATTGTTGATGTTTTTGGAATGGAAACATTTTTACCGGGTTCTCAAATTGATGTTAAGCCGGTTACTGATTACGATCAGTTTGTTGGTAAAACAATGGAGTTTAAAGTAGTTAAAATAAATGAGACAATTAAAAATGCCGTTGTATCTCACAAGGCATTAATTGAAAGTGATATTGAACAACAGCGTGCTGAAATTATGGGCAAGCTGGAGAAAGGACAAGTGCTGGAAGGAACTATCAAGAACATTACTGATTTTGGTGCATTCCTTGACCTTGGCGGCTTAGACGGATTGTTGTACATAACTGACATAAGTTGGGGACGTATTAATCATCCAACAGAAGTATTGAAACTCGATCAGAAATTGAATGTGGTTGTGTTAGATTTTGATGATGATAAAAAACGTATCAGTCTTGGTTTAAAACAATTAACTCCACACCCATGGGATACATTACCTGAGAACATTAAAGAAGGTGAAGTGGTAAAAGGTAAAGTGGTTAACATTGAGGATTACGGCGCATTCTTAGAAATTTTTCCTGGTGTTGAAGGCCTGGTTCACGTAAGTGAAATTACCTGGGCTAACACACCAATCAATGCAAAAGAATTTTTTAAACTTGGCGATGAGCATGAAGCAAAAGTGGTAACACTTAGTAAAGAAGATCGCAAGATGAGTCTTTCCATAAAGCAAATGACTCAAGACCCATGGAGCAGTATTGAAACACAATTCCCCCAGGGAAGCAGGCATAAGGGCCTTGTGAAAAACATCACTCCTTACGGTGTATTTGTTGAATTATCTCCCGGCATTGGTGGTATGATACACATCAGCGATCTAAGCTGGCTTAAGCGTTTTAACAACCCTAACGAGTACACCAAAACAGGTAACGAAATTGATGTGGTTATCATGAGTATTGATAAAGATAACCGTAAGCTACAGTTAGGCCATAAGCAAATTGAAGAAGATCCATGGAATTCATTGGAAGAAACATTTTTTGTTGGAAGCATACATGAAGGAACCGTTACAAGAAGAGATGATAAAGGAGCAAGCGTTCAGCTTCCTTATGGATTAGAAGGCTTTGCACCTGCCCGTCATTTATTTAAAGAAGATGAAAAAACGATAGGTGTTGATGAGATCGCTCAATTTATGGTTATCGAATTTGACCGTAATGATAAAAAAATCATTTTAAGTCATAGCAAAATTTGGCAGCAGGCACAGGAAGAAGAAAAGCAGGCTGAGTTTAAAGAGAAAAGAGCTGAAAACGAGAGCACAAAAAAAGCAGTTAAGAACATTCAAAGTAAAGTTGAGAAAACTACCCTGGGTGACTTAAGTGCATTGGCAGATCTTAAGAAAAAGATGGATGACGAAGGTGAAGCAAATGCAAAGAAAGCAGAAGCAAAAACTGAAGCTCCTGAAATTAAAGAAACTCCAAAAGCTGAAGTGAAAACTGAAGCTCCGGCAACCGAAGTGAAGACAGAAGTTCCCGAAGTTAAAGCTGAAGCTACTACTGATGTTGCAGAAGTAAAAACTGATCCCGATAGCCATCGGGACCAAATAGAAGTTGCTGAAATTAAACCTGCTAAAGCTCCAAGAGCGAAGAAAGCAAAGACTGAAGAAACAACAAAAGTTAAAGCAGAGAATACAGAAGTTGCAGATGTTAAGTCAGAAGTTGCTGAACTTGCTGCAGAAGCTAATGCAGTTCCAGAAGTTAAAGCTGAAGACACAAAAGAATCAACAGAAGGTAAAGCAGAATAATATTCTTCTTTATAATTTATACAATCCCATTGCGAAAGCAGTGGGATTTTTTATGTATTGAATCGCAAGCGGGTTTATAAAAGAACTAATTGAGAAATAAAATTATCTTTAAAAGAAAAACCTCACTGCTTCTTTAATACCAATTAACGCAATGTCATTAAATTTAATTAAAATAATTAAGAGACTTGAACTGATTAAAACACTAATAGCTCTTGAAGAAGAAGAAGACATTACGGAACAGATAACCAAATTAGAAAAACTGCAACCAGGCGAAGAAATAAAAGAAATTATAATTCTTCTTCAAGAAAAATCCTAAGGCAAATCCATAAAGAGTATTGAAGAATTTCTTAACTCACATTATCAATTATCAAAATATAGTGACCCTGAAATTGAAGGGTTAAAATTAGAAGCAAAATCATTGGAAGCAGAGTTAAATAGGCTGTCTTACGAAAAAGCAGATTTAGAAAAGTTAATCCATGAATTTGGAGTAAGACATAATAAGGAATTAGGAGAACTC
This sequence comes from Chitinophagales bacterium, assembly GCA_025353485.1. Taxonomy (GTDB): domain Bacteria; phylum Bacteroidota; class Bacteroidia; order Chitinophagales; family Chitinophagaceae; genus Ginsengibacter. Next base: position 39,703 of record JANXQO010000040.1, on the reverse strand, counting down.
ATTTTAAAAATACTCAGGTTTAGAAAGCAAAAAGTAAAAGGAACACCGGAGCAAGCGGAGGCAGAAAAAGATTACAATGAATATAGCCGTGAATACGACATAACAAAAAATGAAACGATTACAGAACTAACGGATGAAGAACAAAAGGAACAAAAAAGGATGTATAGAAAAGCAAGCAAGCTTTGCCATCCTGATGTAGTTAGTGAAGAATAAAAAGAGTTGGCTGATAAATTATTTGCGGAATTAAATGCAGCTTATGAAAGAAATGATTTGAATAGAGTAAAAGAAATACTTGAGGATTTGGAGAGAGGCGATTTTTTTGTAAGTAAATCAGAAGCAATTAATGAAAATCATTTATTAAAAACTGAGATTGAAAACCTCCGTTTACGTATTAAAGAATTGAAAAAAGAAATTATCATTATAAAAGATAGTGAAGCCTTTACAACTATTAGTAGTATGGATAATTGGGAGGATTACTTTAAAGAAAATAAACGAAAATTAGCTGACCAATTAAAAGAATTGGAAAATGGAAAATAATAACCTGATCAAATATGAAGGAGGTCTGGTAAAGCATGTTGGGAAAGCAATTGATATAACAAAAAAACTATTAGCATTAAGTAACCCACAATTAATCCCATACCGTAAAAAAGATAAATGGGGTTTCTGTACACCCGATAAAAATATTATAATCGAATGTATTTATGATTATGCAGAGCTATTTTCTGAAGGATTAGCAACAGTTAGATTAAATGATAAATATGGCTGTATTAATACAAGAGGGAGTATAGTAATTCCAATAGTTTATGAAACTATACGAAATTTTAAAAAGGGAATAGCTGATGTTAAATTAGGAAGTAAATGGGGAAGAATAAATATTGCAGGTGAAATAATCGTCCCTTGCAAATATTATCTTAGTTCAAGTGTAGGTTTCTGGTACTCTGAAGGATTAGCATGGGTAGAATTCAATGGCAAATGGGGTTACATAAATGAAGATGGACAAGTTGTGATAGCTTTTCAATATGATGATGCATACAGCTTTTTTTCGGAAGGATTAGCTGGAGTAAAAACCAATGGTAAATATGGTTTTATAGATAAAAATGGACAAGTTGTGATAGCTTTTTAATATGATGGTGCATTCAGTTTTTCGGAAGGATTAGCTGGAGTAAAAACCAATGGTAAATATGGTTTTATAGATAAAGATGGACAAGTTGTGATAGCTTTTCAATATGATGATGCATTCAGCTTTTCGGAAGGATTAGCTAGAGTAAAAACCAATGGTAAATATGGTTTTATAGGTAAAGATGGACAAGTAAGAATACGGTTACAATATGATTTTTCAGGTGAATATTATAATGGAGTAGCGGAAGTGGAAATAAGGGATAAGTGGGGGTTAATTGATAAGGAGGGAAATATTATTATTCCTATAAAATATGATGATATTGATTTGCAGAATGGAGAAGCAGCACTAGGATTACGCCTATAAATATGGTTTTTGTAATTTAAAAGGAAATGAAATTAGTCCTTGCATATTTAATGATGCATATTCATTTTGTGAAGGATTAGCGGGTGTAAGGATTGATAAAGAATATGGTTTTCTAAACACCAATGGTGAAATAGTAATTCCTTGTTCTTTTAAAGCCATTGAATCATTTCATAACGGTTTTTGTAAAGTTAAAGAGGAATTTTCTGATGGAGGATATATTAATAAGCAAGGAGTAAAGTTTTGGGAAGATTAATCAAAGATGGAACTCACAATAAGTCAAATTGAATATGAATAAAATTTCAAATTTCCATTCTTCTCTCTTCATTTTATTTGAAAGCTTTCAAAATTTGGAAAGACTATTTTTTCAATTCAAGCAATTCCCTCAATCTGGAATCGAAACCTATTCAAATCCATTTGTTGGAAGTTATAGAAACTACATTATATTAGAAACAAATTCTTTCCTAGATGAATATGAGACCTATTTCCGCGAAATAAATAATAGAAACGCATTAAAAAAGAAAAGCAAGAGACAGTTAAAGCCAATAGAACAACAATATTGGAGCCGGATCGAAAATTTGCACAAAATTATTACTCCATTTTTAAAGACACTTAAGCGTTGGTCAGAAATAAAAAAGTATAGAAATAATTTTGTCGCACATACCAATCGCTCGGATTGGAATGATGGATATAATTTAATAATCGCTGGGCAAGAACCATATGATGCTCCAAGAACATTTTTTGAATTTCAAATACTCCACGACCTCATTCATATAATCTTTGGACTAATAAGTCAAGAATTTAATATGGAACTAATAGATGCATGCTTTACCGCCCGATCTTTAAAATGCTTTATGAATCCCCTAAAAGACAATAGTCATATTGAACAGGAATTATTAAATATGATTAGTGAATACAATAAAGAATGCGAGCAACAAGGAAAAGAATATACGTTAAATATCCCACCGATTGAATATGCACCATTAAAGCAAATGGTTGAAAAAATGAATGAGTATAATCATCCACTTACGCACATGCACAACTATATCAGAATGAATTATTCTGATATAGTTTCCCGAATAAAAAATGAAATCGACCCATTATTCTCAATAGAAATTCCTTCTGTTGTTAGTGAGATAAAATAAAAACAGAATGCCATTATAAAAAACTCCATACAACAGATTGTAAACCTGATACCTCAGTCGAAAATTTATTTGAGTGATCTTTCACCAATTGCCTTCCCTGCTATCCATCCGCTTGTCCATGCATGCTGAAAATTATACCCACCGGTTATTCAATCTACATCTATTACTTCACCTGCAAAAAATTATTGAGCATAAATAACAGCATCATTTAGTTTTTTAGCAAGGTCTTTAACTGCGGTTTGTATTTTTTTTACCTGATCGTCTGCCAACATGATAAGATGGGGTTTGGCGCAGTTGCCAGGGGTATTGCTACACCTGCTTATTTTAATATTCCTGTTGATGCGGATTATGATCTTGATGGAGAAAAAATAAAACTGTTTATAAACCCTGCACTTGTTGATTTTTCAGAGGCAGTTGAAAACAGGGAAATATATATGGTAATAGCTGTTTTGCCTCTTATAAGGTGGATGGAATATCCGATTTTTAAAGCACAGCAAATGATAAAAGGCTCGTTTAAGGAAAAGAATGAATTTACTATGGCAGGTGGCAAGACTACAAATCCTCAATGCAGCGATAAAGTAATAATGCATATTGGCAAAGAATCTGATCCCTTTGAAATTTTCCTGAACACAACATTCGTTGTAAAAAAACAATAATAAATTTTACCCAATTATTACATTTATTAATGCCGGATATGCTTCCGGCTTTTGTTTATAAACTACCAAACCAAATAGTGGTACCCTCTTAAAAATTCTTCAATAGTAATTTTCTTTTTCCCTTCTAATTGTAATTCTGTAATCAGAATATAACCGTTTATACAGGCGAATTTTAAAAATGTTTTTTTATCTGTTTCATATTCACCTGTAGTAATTGAAGGGTGAATAATTTGTTTTTTTGCTTTGTAAATTTTTAAAGTTTTACCATTTAAAAAAGTAAATGCTGCAGGATAAGGTGACAGCCCGCGAATGAGATCATACACTTCATCAACATTTTTGTTCCAGTTAATTTTTGAAGTTTCTGTGGAGAGTTTGGGTGCATAAAACCCCTTCTCCGGCTCTCCCCCGAAAGGGGAGAGAGACGACTGCGGAGTTTCTTTAAGTGTTCCTGCGACTAATCCATTTACAGTTCTTACTAAAAGATGAGCGCCGATCTCTTTCATGCTGTCATGCAATTCTCCTGCGGTTTCATCATCATCAATCTTTATTTTTTGTTGCAATAAAATATTGCCTGTATCAATTTGATGTTGCAGTTTAAATGTTGTTGCCCCCGTTGTTTTTTCACCATTAATTATTGCCCAATTAATTGGGGCAGCGCCGCGGTATTGAGGCAACAAAGATGCATGAAGATTAATCGTTCCCATGGGTGGCATATTCCATACAACTTCCGGCAGCATTCTAAAAGCAACTACTATTTGCAGATCAGCTTTTAACTCCTGTAATTCTTTTAAAAAATCCGGGGCTTTTAATTTTTCAGGCTGTACTATTTTCAATCCCTTTTCTACAGCAAATTTTTTTATTGCGCTTTGCTGCAAAGTCATTCCTCTGCCGGCAGGTTTATCCTGCGCTGTTATTACACCAACAATATTATAGCCTGTCCGCAATAATTTATCTAGTGAAGGCACAGCAAATTCTGGCGTACCCATAAAAATAATTCGCAGCTTTTCAATTTCCCTGAAGGGGGAATAAATAGTTTCATCCATAAGCAAATGTAAGAAACACACTTAGAGGATCAGGGAGCAAAATCTTTATACAACAAATATTTCTTTCTTATCTCTTTGTAATTACCTAATGCAGGCTCCCAGCTTTTTCTAATTTCAGCTTCTGATTTTCCCTCAATTATCTGTTGCATTAAAACATCATTACCGGCAAGCCTGTTAAGCGATTTGGTGTTGAGAAAAAATTTAGTTTTATCAGGAAATAATTTATAAGCCCCAATGATCCACTTTAATTGTATCCTGTTATTTACTTTCTTTAATACTTCTTCAGGCGTGCCAGATAAATTCCATCCATAACATAATTGATCTTTTTGTTTGGGATCTTTAGCGCCTTCCATACTGTGTGGCGTAAAACTAAAAAGTTTTTTTGGCAAAGATGGATGACCAAAATATTGAAATGGTTTAGGCGTTCCCCTCCCCTCGCTTAAAACTGTACCTTCAAAAAAACAGGTAGATGCATACCAATAAACGGATTGAATTTCCGGAAGATTGGGAGAAGGTTTTACCGGTAAAATATATTTGCTTGTATGATCATAATTTTTGCATTTGATAACCAAAAAATGAAAAGGTGTGTCCTTTGAATTTTGAGCGTGTTTATAATACTCTTCTTTTTTATTTGCCCTTTCTGTTAGCCATTTTTCGCCGGATATCAACATCGCATATTCACCGATAGTTAAGCCATACACAACAGGCACGGGCTGCATACCAACAAAACTTTTAAATTTCGGATCAAGCACCGGCCCATCTACATAAAACCCATTTGGATTGGGGCGGTCAAGCACTAACAAAGGTTTGCTGTTCTCAAATGCCGCTTCCATATATTCCTGCAGCGAAGAAATGTAAGTGTAAAAACGAACACCCACATCCTGAATATCAAAAATCATTATATCCACATCTTTAAGGTCTTCATCAGAGGGGCGGCGCTTGCTGCCATACAATGATATTACACGAATCCCGGTTTTCTCATCAGTATAGTCTCCTACTTTTTCACCGGCATCTGCCTTGCCTCTAAAGCCATGTTCCGGGCTGAATATTTTTACAACTTTAATACCCCGTTTTACAAGCGTATCAACCAAATGTGTATTGGCAACCATGGATGTTTGATTGGCGAAAACAGCTACGGACTTACCTTTCAACATCGGCACATATACATCCACTCTTTCAGCGCCGGGGATTATTTTAGTTTGAGCAATTGCCATATTAAAAAATAAATGCAGAAGGCAGAGAGTTGCTAAATATTTTTTCATGCTTCAAATTTAAGTAAGGCTTTATAAATAATCTATCGAAATATAGGAATGTTTACAGCTAATTGTTTATCTGCTAAAAGATTTTACATTTAGGTAATCCCAGCTCTTCTATATAAATGTAATTGAACAAAATATAATTTTAAAAAATAATTACCCTTTTTGGGTAATAAAATATATATTTGCATGAATATTGATTTTAAGAATAATAAGATCAGAAAGATTTTATCAGATGCACGTGAAATGCAAAAGGCATTTGGAAATATGGCAAAAAAAGTTTCGCAGCGGATGGAACAGTTAAAAGCAGCGCCTGCCTTATCAGATATGGTAAATTATCAGGCAGCCAGATGCCATCAGTTGAAAGGAGAACGAAAAGGTGAATGGGCAATTGATATTTCCGGAAACCATAGAATGATTTTTGAGATCAACCAAAATCCGGTACCTGAAAATAAGGATGGTTCCGTAAATACTTTAAAAGTTACAGATATAATGATAATCGAAACAACAGATTATCATTAAAAAATATTTAGATTATGAATGAAAAATTAAAAGCAGAAAGAGAATTGTTATCACCCCCCGGTGATGATATTCTGGAGACAATTAAATTTTTGAGAATGAGCCAGGCACAACTGGCTCAGCGTATTGGAAAAAAACCTTCAAAAGTTCATGATATTATTACGGGCAAAGAACCAATAACTGTTGCCACGGCCTTGCAATTGGAAAAGGTTTTAGGCGTATCTGCTAAAATGTGGCTGAACAGGGAAAGCCATTACCGGGAAAAATTATCACGATTGGAACAGGAAGAATTTTTAGAAGTATGCAAAAGTTGGTTAAAAGAGCAGCCATACAAACAATTAAAGGAATGTGGTTATTTAAAAGCAAAGGAAATTGGTGTTGCAATGGTTGAAGAAACGTTACAATTTTATGGAGTTGCCAGTCCCGAACAGTGGGAAACAATTTATGTAAAAGAATATGCCATGGCAAGCTACCGGAAAAGCCCGGCACATAAAGATGCTTTAGGAAGCATGGCTGCTTTTTTACGTATCGGTGAAATAGAAATGAGAAAGCTGGCACTTGCTGAATTTAGTAAAGCAACCTTTAAAAATGTTTTGCAGAATGTTAAGGAGATGTCTGCAAAACACCCAAAGGATTTTAAAAAGCGTTTACAGAAGTTATGTGCCAATGCAGGAGTAGCAATTGTATATACTATGTGCCTGCCCAAAGCGCCTGTTAGTGGCGCTACGAGGTGGATTGGTAAAAACCCTTTGATACAGCTTACTGACAGGCATAAGACTGCTGATCATTTCTGGTTTACTTTTTTTCATGAAGCCGGTCATGTGTTATTGCATGGAAAAAAAGAAATTTTTTTAGAAGATTTTGAAGGCTATAAGGAGGATAAGCAAAAAGAAAAAGAAGCAGATGAATTTGCATCCAAATGGTTACTGCCTCAAAATTTTATTGATGATTTACCTGAAAATTTTACAGAAGATGATGTATTAAAAATTGCCAAACAATACAAAACAGATGCAGGTATTGTTGTGGGGAGGCTTCAGCATTTGGGAATTGCTCCTTATAGTTTTGGGAATGGGTTGAAAAAGAAGGTAAAGTTGTTTTGAAATTTTAAAACTTTAAACATAATCTAAAATGAATATAACTCAAAAATTTCTTGACGATACTTACAAACAATATAAGCATACATACGAAGGCTCTAAGAATGATTATTTCGCTGCATTATTTATGGCTAAGAAACATGAGAGGGATTTAGAAACAATGCTCGAAAATTGTGTTTTTGGAAATAATGATTATGGTATTGATAGCTATTATTTTGATAAAGATGCCAAAAACTTATACTTGTATCAATTTAAGTGGAGCAATAATCATGAGCTATTTAAAGAATCATATAAGAGACTTATAGATTATGGTATAGAAAGAATATTTGGTGATCCAAAGCAGGATAGTCTAACAAATTCCTGTATCATCAGATTAAAATATAAATTAGATGAGTATAGTGAGATTATAAATAAAGTGTACATACGATTTGTGTTTAATGGAGATGTTGAAAAGGCTGAAAAAAGTAAAGTACTTGAAAATCTTCGGGAAGATCTCGAAACAAAAAAGTACTATATAGATAAATTTTTCGATAACCGCAGCATTCAGTTTTTTGTGGAATATTTATCTAATGAAACCAATTCAATTCTTCAAGTTTCTAAAACAAAAAAAACACATAAATACAATTTTCCGTTCACAGAAACCGGGAAAATTGTTGCATCAAACGGCGAAACCTTCTATTTGGGATTTTTGACCCTGCATGATCTTAGCTTAATGTTTCAAGAAATGCAGTTAAGACTTTTTGAAAAAAATATAAGAGCAGGTTTAAATCCAGACAAAGCCCCTAATCGTGCAATGAAAAATACATTAAAAGCTATTTTAATTGACGAATCCTTAGACCCAGAATATTTTAGCTTTAATCACAATGGTGTTTCCTTATATGCTGAACATATAGAGTTCGAGGATGGATTTGCTACAATAGTTGAACCACGTGTATTAAATGGTGCTCAATCAATAGTTACCCTTTCAAGATTTCTAATTGATAATGATAAAAATCCAGCTTTGGAAAAAAATTCAAATCGATTGCGCAATATCCAAGTTCTGGCAAAAATTATTACTAATTGCAAGCCAGATTTTATTACGTCTGTTACAATTGCGAACAATAAACAAAATTTTGTTGATCCAATTAATTTAAGAGCTACTGATGAAATTCAATTTGAATTTGAAGATAAGTTTCGTAACGAATTGGGCATCTTCTATGAAAGGCAAGAAAAAGCATTTGAGAGTTTGAACGATACAGATTTGGAAGACATGGGCATTTTTGAATTAAAAGAAATTAATATAACAAAGCTGGCTCAAACTTTTTTAGCTGTTCAGGGAGAAATTGATCGTATTTCACGCATATCTGAAGTATTTGAAAATGATAATTATTATAAAAGTTGCTTTAAAGGAGAATACATTAAATGTGAAGCTACTTTAATAGTACTCGTATATAAAATACATTATAAATTAACGAGTGTTATTAGAGATATTACTGAAAAAGGTTATCAAAAATACTGGTGGGCAAATAAAGGTAAAAATTTAATTTGGGGATTACTGGTACAGGCAATCTTAAATGATAAAGAACTCGATGAATGGAAAGAAGAACACGGAAAAAGCCTATCTGTCGCAAGTAATTTCAGTGATTATTTGAAAGATATTGGATCAAAAAAAATTCGTTTTATTTTAGGCGAGCTAGTACAGCAAAAAAAGTATTCTGATTTCATGGAGCAAGAGCAATATGCATTTTTTAGAACGAAAGTAGCATATCAGGAAGCTATGCAAATTGCAAAAAGAAAATATGGATGGGAAAAGTTTAATCTATTTTGATAGTTAAATATATAAACACTTTATTAATGGGATTTTTATGATTAATTAAAACAAATAAAGGAGTTAACCTGGGAAGGTTTAATATCATTGAGTGAGGAAGACTCTGAAAAATATAAATATAAAAAGATGGCTAAAACCAATCAACATACAGAGATTATACAAATGCTAAAGACAGGCAATTTCTTTATAGAGTGTAACCATTGCAGTGAAGAATTATTTTTAAAAAAAATTCATCTTTTTGATAATGATAATTTTACAGAAGAAGCATCTGAAATTTATGAAGAGCAGCTTCAATGGGTAAGAGATAAAAAATTGGAACTTAAGCGCCTTAAAGAGGTTGGAACAAAGAGATCTGAGATTGGTGCATTATCGGTAAATATCGGATTGATATTAGAACGTCTTGCCCCAACAATGCCTGGCTTTCCCTTTAATCATAACGATTGCAGGTCCGTTTTTGACCCTATTGATTATGTAATTTTTGAAGGACTTACAAAAAAAGGAAGAGTAGATAAAATCTTTTTAATTGACATTAAAAGCGGCAATGCAAAATTAACCCCAAGGCAAAAAGAAATTAAATCCGCAATTCAAAATAAGAAAGTAACCTTTAAAAAATTTACCTGATGAAAAGTGAAGTATTAAATTTCTATTCTTCTTTGAGGCAAATATTTTGTGTTTGTCCTTATTGTAGCTTAACTATCAGACTTAGTGATTGTAAACTATATCAAAAGCAAAAACCTGTAATTGATTGGAAAGAAGAAATAGATAAAAAAATTGAAGGCCTTGAAATTGTGGAGGAAAAATTATTAGAAAAGATTAGTGCAGCAAAGCAGAGTGCTCGTGATGCCGGTAAAAAAAGTGCAAAAAAAGCTATTCGCAAAATAGATCAGTTATTCCATCCCTTAGGGTTAGATTGCAATGATTGCAAAGTAATTTTTCATCCTGTAGACTTTATTGTATTTAAAGGAATGAATAGTGAGAAAAAACAAGATTGTACAATTAAGGAAATATTGCTGTTGGACAAGAATAATAAATCTGGTGAGTATTTAAACATTCAAAAGAGCATTGAGAAAGCCGTACAAACCAAAAGTTATGAATGGTTGACATTAAGAGTTGAAAATACCGGAAAGATTATTGAAGAAGAATAAAATAAAAAAAGAAATAAAATCATGATCAATAAAAACAAAATGAAAAAACTAAAATAATAAATTTTATGGCAAAGCATAATGTATATGTTAATCTACCGGATGCAGAACTCCGTAACAGCGATGCATACTTTTCTATTTATCAAAATGGAAAAAAATTAGGCACAATTACAATTTCAAAAGGATCAATTGAATGGTATCCTAAAAGTGCTAAACAACCGTATAATATGAGCTGGACTCAGTTTGATAAAATGATAAAAGAATGGTATGATAAATAGTTTATCTATTGGCTGCCAAAACTTCTGCGCCTTTGCGAGACGGCTTAAAAAAAAGAAACGAAATGCTATTACCTCAGGAGAAGCAAAGACGAATTGAGGTATGCTGAATCATATTCTGATATTCAAAAGCTGCCGGATAGAATAGAAAGCCCAGTGAAGGCCCCCTCCCGGCTTCCCCCGCAAGGGGAGGAGTAAGCAGCTAAAGCTTTTGCGCCGGACTTGAAATGATAGCCGGAACTACTACTAAATAGAATTACTAATGATGATAGCCCCATAAATTATTGGTACAAATGTTGACTAACAGAATTAAAAAAATAATATGGAACAGGTAAAAGAAGGTAATATAGTTAGAGTTCATTATACCGGCAAATTAACCGATGGTGAACAATTTGATTCAAGTAAAGGAAGGGATCCGCTTGAGTTTACAGTGGGTGCAGGGCAAATGATTAAAGGCTTTGATGATGCAATGCCCGGTATGACTGTTGGCGAAAAGAAAACAATAAATATTTTACCTGAAGATGCTTATGGTGTAAAAGATGAGCAGGCTGTTATTGAATTTCCGAAAGAAAATATACCAAAAGATATGAAGCTTGATGTTGGTATGCAATTACAATTACGCAATGAAAGAGGTCAGCCTTTTCCCGTTACTGTTGCAGAAATTAAAGAGGATATAATTGTGCTTGATACCAATCATGCGCTTGCCGGCAAAGAACTTGTTTTTGATATTGAACTTATGGAGATCGTGAAATAAAAAGTCCCCCTCTATCTCCCCCAACGGGGGAGGAAAAAGAAAAGATTATGGAGAAGATTGATTATTTAATTGTAATTAACCTATTGCCTGTTGACTTATTGACTATTGACTATTTGCCTTACTTTTGTGCATGGCAACAATAAATAACTCCTCTTCTTTCAATTCAAAAAAATTTTTCGGTGAAGGTTTAACGTTTGATGATGTATTGCTGATGCCGGCATACAGCGAGGTGCTTCCCCGTGATGTAAGTATCAAGACGCAACTCACAAGAAATATTACGCTGAATATTCCGATGTTATCAGCAGCGATGGATACTGTTACCGAAGCCTCTCTTGCCATTGCATTGGCCCGTGAAGGTGGCCTGGGGATTTTACATAAGAACATGAGTATTGAGCAACAGGCTGCACAGGTACGTAAAGTAAAAAGAAGCGAAAGCGGGTTGATACTTGACCCTATCACATTGCTGGTAGATGCTACTATTGGTGATGCTTTGCGGCTGATGAAAGAAAATAAGATCGGAGGAATTCCTATCGTTGACTCAAATAAAAAATTAGTAGGTATCTTAACCAATCGTGACCTGCGCTTTGAAGAGAATTATAAATGCAAAGTGAGCGAGGTAATGACAACAGAAAATCTCATTACGGCTCCTGAAGGAACTGACCTGAAAAAAGCGCAAGCCATTTTAAGAAAATATAAAATTGAGAAACTTCCTGTAGTAAGCAGATCGGGAATACTAAAAGGACTTATTACTTACCGGGATATTTTACAGGTACACAATCATCCTAATGCAACTAAAGATTCTTTCGGAAGATTATTGGTTGGCGCAGGTGTAGGCATTACAAAAGATATTAATGATCGTGTTGCCGCATTGCACCACGTGGGTGTTGATGTTATATGTTTGGACAGCGCTCACGGGCATACAAAAGGTGTTATCAGCGCATTAAAAAAGATAAAAAATAATTTTAAAGAACTGCAGGTAATTGCCGGAAACATAGGCACAGCAGCAGGTGCAAAAGCATTAGCTGATGCAGGCGCCGATGCAGTGAAAGTTGGGATAGGCCCGGGTTCTATCTGCACAACAAGAATTGTTGCAGGAGCAGGGGTACCGCAGATCACTGCATTGATGGAAGCTGCGGCTGCATTAAAAAATAAAAATATAGGCATCATTGCAGATGGTGGTATACGTTACACCGGCGACATGGTGAAGGCATTAGCGGCTGGTGCAAGTTGTGTAATGATGGGAAATGTTTTTGCAGGCACAGAGGAAAGCCCGGGTGAAACAATTATTTATGAAGGAACAAAGTTTAAACAATACCGCGGCATGGGTTCACTGGGCGCAATGGCGCAGGGCAGCAGCGACCGCTATTTTCAGGACGTGGAGGATGAGATACAAAAATTTGTTCCCGAAGGTATTGAAGGAAGAGTAGCTTATAAAGGTTTTCTGCAGGAGGTGGTACATCAATTTACAGGCGGCCTTAGAGCAGGTATGGGTTATTGCGGTGCAAAAGATATTGCAGCGCTTAAGAAGGCAACATTTGTAAAGATCACCAATGCCGCAATGAAAGAAAGCCATGCGCATGATATTGAAATAACAAGAGAGGCGCCAAATTACAGCCGGTAGGTCTGAACCATGATTTGGGTGGATTTAAGAGATTAATAGGAAAATAGAACTCTAATGCTTAGTGTTTTTTATTTCAAGATGTATAATAAAAAAAATTACCAAAATCTATTTAATCATTTAATCTCCCCAAATCATGGTTCAGACAATCCATTAATCTTATAATCCTATAAATCCTAATTCAGACAATGGTTAAGAAATTTTTTCTCATTTCTTATTTCTTATTTTTTATTTCTCATTTCAGTTTTGCACAAACCGATTCCGGTCATCTTCGTATAAGTCTGCTTACCTGTGGGCCCGGCGAAGAATTGTATTCAACATTTGGACATAGCGCTGTTCGTGTAACTGATTCAGTGAGTAATGAAGACATAGTTTACAATTATGGAACTTTTAATTTTGAGGAGCCTGGCTTTTACACAAAATTTATTCGTGGTAAGTTGATGTATTACTTATCTACACAGGATTTTAGCTCTTTTAAACAGGATTATGAGCAGCAAAAAAGAAGCATGACAGAACAGGTTCTTAATCTTTCCCGCAATGAAAAAAGTAAGATGGCCAATTTGCTTTTGCAAAACTTAATGGGTGAAAATAAATTTTATAAATACGATTTCTTTTTTGATAACTGTACTACACGGCTTCGTGATCTGTTAGAGAAATCGGCAGACTCAAAAGTTCATTATGCTACAATTGTAAACAAGCCAACTACTTTCCGCCAACATATTTTTGAGTACATGGATTATAATAATAATCTATGGACCAAACTTGGGATGGATCTTTTATTAGGTGCTAAAACAGACGCTGTAATGAGTAACCGGGAAGCAATGTTTCTTCCGGATTATTTACTTAAAGGTTTTGACAGCGCAAAAATTGGAAACAAAGCTGTTTTGAAATCCAAAAATAGTGTGATAGATATTGCCGGTGAAAAGGAGCAAAAAAATTTCTTTCTTACTCCATTATTTATTTTCAGTTTATTGTTTATCCTGATTGTGTCAGTAAGTTTTTCTAAAAATAATTCAATTAAAAAATTACTGTATGGCTTTGATGGCTTTGTATTTTTTATGGCAGGCTTTAGTGGATTACTGATTCTCTTTATGTGGTTTGGCACTGACCATATAGTTTGCCAAAACAATTACAACCTGCTATGGGCATGGCCGACACATGCAGTGATGGCTTTCTTTATTCATAGCAAAAAACAATGGCCAAAAAAATATTTTATAGTTACTGCAATAATTAATTTATTGGTTTTAATTGCATGGTTTTTTCTTCCGCAACAAATGAATCCTGCTTTTATTCCAATCATTTTATTACTCATTTTTCGCAGCGCTATTTATGCAAAACAGCAAATTTATAAAATATAAAAACAAAAGCATTCACTACCGGATGTTTGGCAAAGGCAGGCCTGTAATGCTTGTTCATGGTTTTGGTGAAGATGGAAATATTTGGAATGAACTCATCAAAGATTTACAAAATATTTTTCTTACAATTGTTCCTGATATACCCGGCAGTGGCAAATCTGAAATGCTTGATGGAAATATTTCAATAGAAGATTATGCAGATGTTATAAATGAAATTTTAAATGTAGAGATCTCTGCAGCAAGCTTAATTTCTTCGCAACAATCTTCTCCATTTCCTCCCCCGTTGGGGGAGATAGAGGGGGCTGTTCTCATCGGCCACAGCATGGGCGGATACATCGCACTTGCTTTTGCAGAAAAATATCCTGATCTTCTTAAAGGCTTTGGCTTATTTCATTCCTCTGCATTTGCTGATGATGAAGAAAAAAAACAAACACGCCGTAAAGCCATTGACTTTATAAATGCTAATGGCGCTTATGCATTTTTAAGAACTTCTATTCCCAACCTTTTTGCAGGGAAACTGCATCTGAAAGAAATGGAATATCTTATTGAAGAAGGAAAAAAATTTAGTCCGGAAGCTTTGATACAATATTATCATGCAATGATAAACAGACCGGATAGAACGGAAGTATTAAAAACATTTACCAATCCTATCCTGTTTATCATAGGCGAAAAAGATAATGCCATTCCATTAAAGGCATCTTTACAACAATGCTTTCTGCCGGTAATATCGTATATACATATTTTAGATACCGGCCACATGGGAATGATAGAAGAAAGCAGTAGATCACTCATGGTAATTAAATCTTTTTTGCAAAACATTTGACGATTAATTACCAATTCAAATGACCAACGGTTCTTTTTAAAGAGCGTTTTTATGTAATTTGAGCCTTTATATCTGTGCCACTATATACCATCGGATGAAGAAATCTTTATTTATTTTTTTACTTTCACTTTCATGCGTGGCTTCCTTTGCTGATCATTTAAAAGGAGGTTGGATATATTACGAATATCTTGGAGTTGGAAGTGCTCCCAATACATCAAAATATAGTATCACTGTAAAGCAGTATATGAGGTGTAATGCAGCAGGCGGACAGCTTGATCCCGATGTTTTTCTTGGCATTTTTGATGGTGCCTCAAATCAACTTATCCAGACTGAAACTATCCCGTTAGCAGCAACAGTCTTTGAAGACAAAACCGATTTCAACTGTATTATAAATGCCCCAACTGTTTGTTATAGGGTAGACCAATATGTTGAAGTAATAGATTTACCCGATAATACAGGTGGTTACATTTTATCAGTACAGCGATGTTGCAGAATTTCCGGAATTGTAAATGTCAGTAGTTCCAGCCAGGTAGGTCTAACTTATACCAACACAATTCCCGGTATTATTAATGGCAAATCATACCGTAATAATTCAAGTCCTGTTTTTGCGCAAAAGGATACAGCAATTGTTTGCCACAATGCCCCTTTCACTTTTAATTTTAGTGCCACCGATGCAGATGGAGATTCTCTGAGCTATTCTTTTATTGATGGGCTTCTTGGTGGAAATAATGTCGGAACCGGCCCAAGACCCAATCCTCCAATATTACCACCCCCTCCTTATTTTCCAGGTGCTGTAATACCCTATAACGGCGGGTATTCCGGAACATCACCTATGGGGCCAGGCGTTATAATAAATCCGGTAACCGGTATTATTTCGGGTATTGCACCAAGCCTGACAGGTACTTATGTAGTGGCTGTTGCTGCAAATGAATACAGGGGCGGCGTACTTATTGGCTCTACCCGAAAAGAAATTCATATTGATGTAGGTGATTGCGATTTTGTTGGTGCAAATCCTGTTTGTTCTTCCTGCAACAGTGTAGCAACTTCTTCCATTTCATATTTTACAAGTTGCAATAGTTTTACAACAACTTTTGCTAATGTAAATAATTCACCATTAATTAAATCTTACTATTGGGATTTTGGTGTAAAGTCTCAAATGAACGATACATCTACATTAGCTAATCCAACTTTTACATATCCTGATACAGGAGTTTATGTTCTTACACTAATATTAAATCGTGGACAACCTTGTTCCGATTCTACAACAAGGCAGATAAGAATTTATCCCGGCTTTTTCCCTGCATTCACTTTTACCGGCCAATGCATAAATACGCAAATACAATTCATTGATAAAACACAAACCACTTATGGAGTTGTAAATTCCTGGTCATGGAATTTTGGAGATGCTGCAACATCTGCAGACACTTCACATGCAAAAAATCCAAGGTATTCCTATACTGCTTTGGGCAATTATAATGTAAGCCTTTTAGTTACCAGCAACAAAGGATGCTCTGATACGATAAGCACGGTAATAGCCATAAAAGATAAACCTGCACTTGCTGTTACCAATGATACATTAATATGTTCTATAGATACTTTACAATTAAATGCAATAGGAGCAGGAACAGTTTTTTGGACACCGAATTACAACATCAATAATCAAAATAATTCATCACCATTGGTCAGCCCGGATGTGCCAACAAAATATTATGTAACATTAACTGATCCCTCCGGATGTAAAGCAACTGATTCAGTTTTTGTGGATGTAAAATTATTTGTAACACTTGATGCCGGCAGGGATACAGGCATTTGCGCAGGAGATGCGATACAATTAAATCCGGTAAGCGATGCATTGCATTACCAGTGGAGGCCATCTGCACCACTAAATAATGATACTGCAAAATATCCAATTGCAACACCGGCAGTAACTACAAAATTTTATGTTATCGGTAATATAGGTAAATGCCAGTCTAATGATTCTGTAACAGTGAGAGTAGCGCCATATCCGGGAGCTGTTGGTACACCCGATACTGTAATATGTTTTGGCAACAGTGTACAATTTAATGAAAGCGGCGGAAGTATGTATACCTGGTTTCCGGCTTTCTTTTTAAATAATCCTAATATACCTGATCCCATTGCAAACCCTGACAGGAGCATACGATACATAGTTACTATTAGTGATACACTTGGCTGCCCCAAACGTGTATTTGATACAGTGGTTGTAGTAGTACAAAAAGTTATAGCAGACGCAGGGCCGAGAGATACAACTATTGTTATCAATCAGCCATTGCAACTTAATGCAACAGGCGGCCAATTTTATTTATGGTCTCCTCCCACAGGTTTAAATAATATTGCAATTGCAAATCCTGTTGCGTTATTAAATAATAATATACAGTATGTAGTAACTGTAAGCACTGCTGCAGGCTGCTTTGCTACTGATACTATAAATGTAACGGTATATAAAGTTTTACCGGGCTTATATATTCCCAATGCATTTACGCCAAATGGTGATGGCCTTAATGATGTTTTTAAACCAATTCCGCTTGGCATTAAACAAATAAATTATTTTAAGATATTTAACCGGTGGGGGCAATTGATATTTTCCACTACACTACAAAATACAGGATGGGATGGCACATTTAAAGGAAAGCCACAGGATGCAGCAGTATTTGTATGGATAATAGAAGGAGTAGATTATCTTGATAAAAAAATAACGCAGAAAGGAACGGTAACATTGATTAGATAGTTTGAAGTATATAGTTAGTAGTTTGTAGTTGTCCTAAAATTCATAATCCTTTAATCAACTAATCCTAAAAATCATAATTAAGACAATGGTTAGAACAGTTTTTATTTCAGGTGCTACCTCCGGAATTGGCAAAGCCTGTGCAGAAAAATTTGCATCATCAGGCGATAATATTATCATTAACGGAAGAAGAGCAGATCGTTTATCAGTATTAAAAAAATCTTTACAAAACAATTTTAAAATAAAAGTTTTTGAAACGGTTTTTGATGTTCAGAATAAAGAAGAAGTTTTTAATGCAATAAATAATTTACCTGAAGAATGGAAAACAATTGACATTTTAATAAACAATGCAGGGCTTGCGTTGGGCAGAGATTATTTTGATGAGGCCAATCTTGATGATTGGGAAACAATGATGCAAACCAATGTAAACGGTTTGTTGTATGTAAGCCGGGCTATTCTGCCGTTAATGACAAAAAGAAAAAGCGGGCACATTATTAATCTTGGTTCCGTTGCCGGAAAAGAAATGTATGAAAAAGGAAATATTTATTGTGCATCCAAAGCGGCTGTAGATGCAATTAGTAAAACCATGCGTATTGATCTTTTACAACACAGCATAAAAGTTACTGCCATTCATCCCGGTGCGGTAGAAACAGAATTTGCTTTGGTGAGATATAAAGGAGATGCAAATAAAGCGGCTGATACTTACAAAGGTTTTAAACCGCTTACCGGTATGGACATAGCTGAAATCATTTACTATACCGCCTCTTTACCACCTCATGTATGTATAAATGATCTTGTGATAACACCTCTGTCACAGGCAAATGCTATTTATTTTCAAAAAGAATTACCGTGAATTTACTAAGCAGTAAAAGCGGGCGTATTTACGTTTATTCAGGCAGTGATTTTACTTTTAATTTCTGAATAACAAACCCTAATATTGTACCTGTATCCATAGCCTGTAAATGAAAAACCTAACCAGCACCTTAATAATTTTATTTTTGTTTTTATTCCCGGGATTCTCTGCAAAAGCACAGAGAGAACAGGATATTATCCACCAGGTTTCGTGTTTTGATTCCACCCTTAAATTACAGGCTGACAGTTTAAAAATGGTATTATACAAACAGGGTTTTGTTGTAGTTAGAGAAGCAACAATGACAATGGAAAGTGAATATGAAATGCCCATTATTGTTCCGCTGAATGAAGGAAGCTGGTATCATATTGCTTTTATCGGCGACATGTCTTCAAAATTATATGAAGTGAGAATGTACGACAATGATGAAAAGCAGGTTGTATATCAGAAACATTATGGAGATGGAATGGAAAGCAATGTGATCAATTATTCCTACATACCTAAATTTTCTGAATACCACATGATAAAACCTGTGCAGGTTAATAAAAAGAAAAAGAAAAATCTCTGCGGTTATTTTATAATATTTAAAAAAATAAAATAAGTTTTTGAACCACGATTTGGGTGGATTATCTGAACCACGATTTGGGTGGATTAAAAAGATTAATAAGAAAAAATAAATCTCCCCAAATCAGGATTCAGAGATTTACATTCCTGAAATAAATGATGTTATCTGGGTACTGCAAAATCCTAAAAAAATTGCCGTTAAAATAGTTATGGTGATCTGAAAAAGTTTCTTCTTGCCTTCAGGAACCTGATTTAAAAGCGAAAAACGTACTGACCATTTGTAAACAAGAATAGCAAATACAATAATATAAAATCCAAAAATAGCCAAGGGAAAGATAGTACTCTCTTTTACAGACTCATATTGCACAAAACACCGCACAAGCATAGCAACAATAGCGGTAATACCAAAAAGGGTATTATTAAGATAAGTAAATAAAATATCACACTCCTGCCGGGTTATCGGTATCTTAAACAATATTCTAAAAACCCGCCCTGCAAATACTGCCAGTACTATTAATATAAAATAAGCAACAGCAAAACATAAAAACACAAAAAATTCTATAAACATTTGCCCAAGATCATTATTGTACATATTTGCAAGGCTTTGCTCTGCCGGTATCCAGCCCATCTTTACAAGAAAAATAAGCGTTGCAGTTACAATCATTACAAGTTCAAAAGTATGCTGGCAACTTTCTTTATAATCTTTGGTGGCAAAGGGATCTAATTTTAGTGAGGGGTATTTAAGATATTTAAATCCTTCTTTAAAAAGAGTTATATAGCGAAGAAAAAAATTCTTAATGCTATTGAATAAATCTTTCGGTGTTTCCACAAAAATAGATCTGAAAACCGATGTTATAATCGGTGGCTGATCCTGTATGCCTTTAGCGCTGATATATTCAACATTGGTATCTATTTTCTGATTGATGGAGGAATTTATTTGGGTATTTGTTTCCATAGGCTAAACTTAATAAATTTTAAGTTATCAGGAGATTTAAAAAAAGCAACACAATTTTTTAGCTTTCTAAATAAAATAAAAAATTGTTGGTGCAACTAACCTTAACGCCAAGGCATGCAATATCAACAAGAACTAAAATATTTCTTAGTTTCAAATTTATTAATCTTCATAACCTCTCATGCGTTTATTTTAAAAAAATATTTCTTATTTGCCCTTTACCAATAACAAAGTTGAAGCAACCTTACTGAGCCAATGATATCCTTACTTTAACACCGGCTCTTGTATTAACCGTTGGCGCTGCCGATGAAATGTATGGGGTTACTCTTCGCTGATCAAAATAGAATTTTACATTTATACGGTTACTGATATAATAATCTATCGTGGGGCTAAGCGTTATCTCTTTGCTACCGGCAGTTGCAAATGCGCTTTGCTGATCGAGCCGGCTGTTGGAAGTTACATTATCTCTCACTTTAAAATCAAAACGGAAATTAATTTCATTATCCAATTGCTTGCCCCCTTTTTTAGAGAAGGGAACTCTAAAAGGAAGTTTCAATCCACGTTTGCGGTAACCTGCGCCAATAGTGAACTCTGTTGATCTTACTTCACTCAGTTGAAAATCAATAAGGCTCATACTTAACTGCCTTTGTTTTACATATTCAAACTTTCCGGTGAGTTGATTTACCAAACTAAAATCAATACCGATCAATGGAGCAAACTGTTCCTGTATGGTAATATTCGGAACCAGATAAAATGGAATATAATTGTTAGAAACAGGATCTACAAATGATGGATAACCAAATCTTGAAACATCCTGATATAGCAATGCAGATGTAAAACTGTTCATGCCAAGTGTTGCAGTGTACGCATGGGTTAAAGAAAAATTGGTAAAAATTTTATCAAGACCTTTTACCCTGCTGAGCCCGTTGTAAGATATCCTCCAGTTTGGCTTTGGCAATATTCCCCTGAATGGATTTGATTTTAATTTTGGATTATTTTGTCTTATCAACGAAACATTATTCGGGTCCTGCCCTGTGTATGCCGCAATAAAAGAAGGCACCAAAACATCAATGGCATACCTTCCATAACCTTGATAGTATCCATCGGGATTTTGTATCTGGCTGTAAGGATTTGCTTTGCCTAATCTTGCAGATAATATTTTACGATAGTCCTGAAACTTTATAAATGTTTCTGAAACCTGGTTAGGATCAAACTTTCCAAATAAAGTATTAAAGGCAATGTAACTAACACTAAAACCGCCGCCTGCATACGGGCTTAAATGAGCAAAATTATTTCCTGTTCCTGTTGTGTCTTTAAATAATTCAGAGTAATTTTTATTAAATGTTTTATCAATGTTCACATCAATTGTAAAATCACGGAAGGGTTCTAACTGGGCAGTTAATGCAAAATGCTGATCTAAAGTTTGCCGGAAAAAATCATTGAAATTGGAATCCTTTGTTATCAAACCTTTCCGGGCAGCATTGTTT
This sequence comes from Chitinophagales bacterium, assembly GCA_025353485.1. Classification (GTDB taxonomy): domain Bacteria; phylum Bacteroidota; class Bacteroidia; order Chitinophagales; family Chitinophagaceae; genus Ginsengibacter. The sequence goes on along the minus strand of JANXQO010000040.1, from coordinate 18,140 downwards.
AGCCAGTTTGAATCAGGTTGCCTGCCTAAAATAAAATCAAAACCAGGCGCCATGCTGCGGAAATTTTCTCCCAGGTATTGTGTACTGTCAGTGTATCCCGGCAAGCGTGTATTGCTGTTTTGAGATAATGTTGCATTGATAGTTTTTACGCTGGTTAAAAGCTTTCCAAAAAATCTTGCAATACCATTTACTTCACCGGGTATTTTTGCAGGTTTTAATTTTTTGCCTTTTGTTGTATCAGGCGTGGCCTGTGGTTGTGGCAGTAATGGCTGATCCAACCCCCTGAGAAATTTTGATTTACTGTACAGCTTATTAAAATCTAATTGAAGATTTGCTTCTTCCTGCTGGCCATTCTCTAAAAAATTTCCCAGGTTGTAGGCCAGCCGTGATGCGCCTATCCACCTGTAGTTGGCCGCATACTTCAACCTAAGTGTTGTCCAGTCAATTAACGGAAATTTGGTTGTAGGAACATTGTATGAAAAATTTGCTGTTTGGGTAAACACAACATTTCTTCCGCCTTTCCAGAAATTTTTACTTACTGTATCTCTTTTTTCTTTTGTATCTAATCTGCCGTAAGGCTCATCCACTCTTGCATTATTTAATGCAGAATAATCAAGATTAATAGAATGCGTAAGGTCCCATCGTAATAAATAATATCTATCAAACGTAAAATATTTATCAAATGTTTCAGGCGTATTGTATTTAATATTTTTAAAGTCGCTGGTTACACTGCGTGGCTTAATAACGCCAAATTGCCTGTAAATATCTGCCCTGAAAGTTAACTGTGAAGGAACAGGATTAAAATTAAAATCCTTTATAAGATCGAGCCAATGCGATTTTGTTTTAATAAGTTTTTTAAACGGTTCAAAATATTTTGGCGTTGGTGCAAAGTTATAACCCAGGCCTGCCCTGTGTTTGGTTACATCATTATATTCTATCAGCGGATTGTGGGCTTGTGTTTTTGTATAAGAATAACTAAGATCAATGTTTGATATGTCGTAGATCTTAGGCTTTTTTCCATTGGTTTTAATTTTACGAACGTTGGTAAAGTTTACTGTTTTTATAGAAGTGAAATCAACCGCATTTGTTTTTATAGAATCTTTTTTAGAACCTGAAACATTTTTTAATTTGTCTTTTAATCTTATATCCAGATCATACGGATCATATTCGGGTGTGCTTACTGTTTGTGAATAGCTGGCATATACAGGAATAGAAATAGCGGCTTTTTTTGGCAATAATTTTCCAAGCTCAAGATTGGCTGCCGCATCAAACTGAAAGAAATTTTCTTTATATCTTTCTGTTACTCGCTGCTCCAATGTTCCAAAGCCATTGGTATGTGTATTTGCTGAAACAGAGATGGTACCAAGGTCTGCAAGGTTTGCATCTATTCTTCCTAAAGCAGCCCAGCCGCCATGCTCATCTATTTGCGACAGGCGCAATTCATTATACCATACCTCACCACATGCATCTGATACATTATTGGTATTCTCTATACCCAATAACATTCCTTTTACTTCACCAAGATTTGGATTACCCATTATAGAATATGTTTGGCCATTAGGCTGCAACTGCCTGTAGATTTTATTAAGCGGAAGGCTTGATAAGTTTCTTGCATTTTTAAGTTTGGTAAACACCTGAAGGTCCACGTCTAAACTATTTTCAGGCACCCATAAACTATCATTGTATTGAATGCTTGCCGGATCATACTTGCTTGCTGCATCTAACGCAGTAAGCCTTAAGGGAATTCTTACTTCGTAATAATTACTTACAAAATCGGTACCTATACGAACAACAGCAGTAAGATCGTTGTTTCTCAAATTGCTGAAAATATTTTTCTTCTCTGCATGAATAAACATTTGCAGTTTGCGGAAATTTCTAAGATCTTTTGTGGCAAAAGTTTGAAATACCCCTTTAGCGCTGTCTTTGGGAAGATTACAGAATTGTACAGTTAATGCCTGCTCATTTTGCAAAAGGGTTACACCTTCATTGCTTAATGTTTGTACTCTTTCTATTTCATGTGGTGTGCGGTACGGCAAGGGAGTACGCTTATCATTCTCTTCAATATTAACTGCACCTACATTAAAATCAGTTGTGGATGTAGACGCATAATTTCCTGTTGAATCAAGTTTGTATTGAAATTTTCTCCATGTATTTCTTACCAAATCAAGTTTACCAAAACGAACAACAACACTGTCATCAAAATCAGTAAGGAACATTCTTATAAAACGAATTGATTTAAAATCAGGAATATTACCCACCTTTTGGCTGTAAGAATTAATTGGTATTCTAAGCTGGTACCATGTTTCATTACGTGATGAACCATCCGCTAATTTTACAGAAACCACTTTTTTATCAACAATATAATTTTGCCCTATGTTCATCTGAGGTGCTGTGGGCGGCTTAAGATCAACTATGTATTGAAAATATTCTTCGGTTTCATTTAAGGTATTATCCCTGTTCAGGTCTTCCTGGTCAGGATACAATGTTGCTGCAGCAGAAAATTGTGAACTATTATCTGCCAGCGGAGAATTGCCCTGTGGGTTATTAAAATTTTTATACCTGCCTAAAATGCCAAGATTCTGTGCATCGAGATCAGCACCGCGGTAATAGTGATAGTCATCACTTGAAGGATCGGCTAATGCATCTGAATATATTTTTGAGTTGGCGCCAAAAGATGTTTTCAATACATCAAGATAATCAGTCTTTCTTCTTACCAATTCTGAATCATTGTCAAGCCCGTCAAATCCTACATCCTGGTACTTTCTGTCGTTAGGATCGTTACTAAATGCATTGGTAACCTGTATAGGATTGCGTGGCACTCTTCCCCAAATAGAATTATCTACCAACGATGGAGCATTGGGTGTTGGCAATCCATTCTCATAAAATCTGCGGCTGTCTTTTAAAACATCTTCTGATATATTACCAAGATTAATATAAAATTTTCCGCCGGTGCTCGCTGGTTTTAAAATGAAAGGATCCTGTATCCAACATTCTACAAATTCAATATTGGCAGTTTCAAAATCAGTCTGATCAATATTACGCATTAAACCACCCCAGCGGTTTTTAGGATTAAGCAATTTACCATTTGCAGCTACTCTGCCAACAGTAGCATCATAATTATAAGGTCCACGGTCTGTTGGATAATAGGCAAGATCAAAAGTTATTAATTGATTTTGCCCGAAGCCGGTGGTACGCTGCGGAAAAATTTCTGATTGTGAAATAGAACGTACTCTTGGATCCGATAATTCTACTTTATTTCCTTTTAAAGGATTTGATAAACTCCGAACATCCTGCAACGTAGGCTCTATCTGGTACCAGGCAATCTTTGCCCTGTTCTTTCCATAATCAAGGTTATTACTTAATGATGCTTCAGGAAAAAGAATATTTCCATTTCTGTCCGTAGCCCCTAACGGTGTAGAAGCAAGCGCCCAACTGATTGGCGGAAACCTGAGATCAATATCACTTTTGCTGCCTTCAAAATTATCTATGTAAATAGTGCCATTACTGCCTTTACCAATTTGCGGTGCATGCCCCGGCTGCAAATAAGCAGCTTCAACATATGCATTAACGGTTGACGGTGCAGTACTTTTATAAAAAGGAAGTTTGTTTAAAAATTTGGTTACCCGTGGTATATCCTGCCTGTAATTCATATCAACACCATACATGGTATTACGGATCGGGTCTTCACCAAAATCTACTTTTGTAAAAAATGGTCTTTCACCGAGCCTTACCATTGTTGCACCAAAACTTAATTGTTTACGGGCTGTATTCTTAGCAAGATAATCCAGCCGCAACGCCATGTAATTTCTTTGTTGTAAACCAAAGCTTGCATTGTTCTCATAATTTACCTGCACCGGTAAACCTGAATTGGTAATTGCCTGGTTAATTATTTTTATTGTTCCAAGATCATAGTTAATTGTATAATCAATATTTTCTTTTAGCTGCTGCCCTCCGGCTGTTACAGAAACAGAACCTTGGGGAATGTTGTACCCGATACTGATGTCAGACGATGAAGATGTTTTTGCAGATCCTTTTAAAAGAAATTTATTAAGATTAGGAAACTGCTGTGCTACAGCTTTAATTGAATCGTACAAAGGATAATACAAAGTATCTTTTGCAGATGCAGGCGGGGATGAATAAACCTGCTTTGCAAGGTCTCTCCCAAAAGGTTCGAGCACAGGAAATATCACCCTGCTGTATTGGGGAATTACTGTATAATACTCTACATAATCAAATACGCCATCCGGCTGCGGATCATTCTGATTATTTAACCTATCTAAATTTACTAATGTAAGAATGGGTGTTCCCTGATTGATGTTTCCATAAGGAAAATAACGCTTTGCACCTAAGCCTGGCTCTTCATACAAAACATCTAATTTAAAATCCTGTCTTTCCAAAGTTCCATAACCAACGCTGTAAACATTCTTCATCATCAATTGCCAAATTGGTAGTTTAGGCCTTTGTGATGTTGCCTTTAATAATTTTAAGAATAAAACTTTTTGATTACCTGAAGTTGTGTCCGGTGGAAGATCCTGGGAGAACTCACCTACCTGGTAAACTTTTCCATTGTAAGTATATTGATATGCAACGGCTAAAACTTCATCAGCTTGCAATGGCTGGCTAAGAGATACAAACCCAATCTTTGGATTATAGATGTATTGACTGGAATCTAATTTTCTTGCAAATGTTTTTTCAAAATCCTGCACAGGATTTAATCCCATCCCAATCAACTGGCTTGTTATTAATGCCGGATCACGAGCAGTAGAATTAGAAGTAATGTCTCTATATTCTGAATTTGTACCATTAGAAGGCAATGTTCCAAAAACAGTAAAAGGATGATTAGGGTTTGATTCGCCAAGATCCATTAAACCTACAATTTCTCTGGCATCAGTGGTTGTTCCGTTTTTATTGGTAACCCAAACCTCCAAGCGTAGAATTTGCACCTGTGTAACAACAGCTGGCAAAGTACTCATGGCTTTGTTATAGTTATTTCTAAAATACTGGCCTACCAAAAAATGCCTGTTCTCTTCATACTCATCCGCCTTTATTTCAAACTGCTGTGCTGCCGCACCACCTTGTAAGTTTACAGACTGCCGTTGTGATTTTTGATTGGCAATAAGTGCAGTGATGAATAGTTTTCCAAATTGTAATTGTGTTTTTAAACCGAATAAAGATTGTGCTCCGGGTATCAGTGTACTTCTTGATGCAAAGGACACATTGCCTGCCTCTATTCTCTTTATAATTTCATCGTCAGTGCCTGTATAATCTAATTTTAATTGATTGGTAAAATCAAGATTGGCCAATGTATTATAGCTTATCGGGAATCTTAATTTATTACCAATGTTGGCATTTACATTTAATTGTGCAGCCATGTCAAAATCAAATCCACCATTCTTTCTTGCTCTTTCGGGTAAGGTTGGATTTTTAATATTTTGTCCCTGGTAACCAGCCGTTATATCTACATTGCCCTGCGGCTGAATTTCTACCTTTCCATTACCAAATAAGCGATTAAAAAGATTATCGTAAATACTAAGTTTAGGTTTTATGAGACGCCTGTTTAAAAGACTTAACGTGTTGGCACGTTTTTGAAAATATTCTCTTTCATCTTTCTTGCTTTGCAGCGCCATAAATTCATCAAACGTATACCAGCTTGGCGTTCTGTAATATTTGCTTCCTATCTTTTCATACACATAATATCTTTTTGTCACGGGGTCGTAAGAAACAGAATCTTTTATGTTGGAAGGTTGATTGAGATCGAAAGTTCTTTTGTCGGTTGAAATAAAATCGCCACGCCTGTCCTGTATTGGATAAGGAAGAGAATCTTTTTTATCAAGTGTACCCTGCGCATATATATTTTGCGAAGAAGCAAATACAATAAAATATAATAATACTAATCCAGGAAGTTTTGGAATTAGTTTTCTTTCAAGCAACATCCATCAATTAATTAGAGTAGAATTTTCTCAAATAGCTTTTAACGCTTTTTTAATTAGGTCTTCTAAGTGTGTTATGGATGGTTCAGTACGAATAATTGTATTAATTGATTGTTCTGCAACAGGTTTCGATATTCCTAAAGCCACCAGAGCATTTAACGCATCCTGCCGTAAACTATTGCCTTTTCCCGTTGAAATATTCACGTTAAAAGGTTGTTTATTTACCTTATCTCTCAGCTCCAAAACCAATCTTTCAGCAGTTTTTCTTCCTATTCCCTTTACACTCTCTAATAATTTAGCATTATTGTGCAAAATTGCTTTGCTAATTTCATCGGGTTTCATAGAAGACAACATCATCCTGGCAGTTGCTGCACCAACTCCTGAAACACCTATCAGCATTACAAACATTTCCTTTTCCTCTATATCAAAAAAACCATATAAAGTATGGGCATCTTCTTTAACCTGAAAATAAGTAAATAGTTTTCCTTCTGAAAGATTTTGTATTTGCGACCAGGTGTTTAAGCTAATGTTTACGTCGTATCCAACGCCATTAACATCTAAATAAACAACTGCCGGGTTTTTATAAGAAAATTTGCCGGTTAGGTATGCAATCATGTTGTATAAATAAACAAAAAACGAAAATAGATTATTTTGGGGGAAATATTCTTGCCTGTATCTTTATCCAAATTATAAATACCTATAATCAGTTGTTATATCTTCAATTGATGAAGAAATAAAAAAATGCAGAAAAAAGTGAAACAATCTGAAAAAAGTGAAATAAAAAAAAGGCTCCCTCCTTTTTAAGGAAAATGTATGGCGTAGCAAGAGCCAAAGATAAAAGGAAATACAGGGAAGTTTATCGTGAATATATTTTTCAAAAATATTCCTGCTGAATCTTTAGTAAAAGCAAACTGCCTGTTTATACACCAGCACAATTTTTAAATAAATATTTTCTGAATCATGAGTCAAAAAATTACAGCAGCAATTACAGCGGTTGGAGCATATCTTCCTGAATACATACTTACCAATGCCGAACTGGAAACAATGGTTGAGACAAACGATGAATGGATAAAATCAAGAACAGGTGTGGAAGAAAGAAGAATTTTAAAAGGCGAAGGCAAAGGGGTTTCAGATATGGGGGCGCCGGCTGTTTTAGAGCTTTGTAAAAAACGTGGAATTGATCCATCGGAAATTGATGTGATCATTTGCTGTACGGTTACGGCAGATATGTTGTTTCCTGCATCAGCAAATATTATAGCCAATAAAATTGGAGCAGTAAATTGTTTTGGCTTCGACCTTGGTGCTGCATGCTCAGGTTTTTTATTTGGTGTAACTACAGGTGCAGCCTTTATTGAAAGCGGACGATATAAAAAAGTTGTGGTTGTAGGCACAGATAAAATGAGTGCAATTACAGATTACAGTGACCGCACAACTTGTGTACTTTTTGGAGATGCGGCTGCCGCAATTTTATTAGAACCCAACTTTGAAGGCTATGGTGTTTTAGATAGCTTATTAAAAACAGATGGAAGCGGAGAGCCTTACCTTCACATGAAAGCAGGAGGTTCACGCAAGCCTGCCAGTGTTGAAACTGTTATGGCAAAAGAACATTACATTTACCAGGAAGGCCCGCAGGTTTTTAAATTTGCTGTAAAAGGAATGGCAGATATTTCTTATGAATTATTACAAAGAAATAAATTAACAGGTGATGATATTGCATGGCTGGTTCCTCACCAGGCCAATAAAAGAATTATTGATGCAACAGCAAACCGGATGGGTTTATCCATTGATAAAGTAATGCTGAATATTCAGCGATATGGGAATACAACTTCAGCAACAATTCCTCTTTGTTTGTGGGAATGGGAAAACAAATTAAAGAAAGGCGATAATATTGTGCTGGCTGCATTTGGCGGTGGTTTTACCTGGGGGGCAACATTGGTAAAGTGGGCGTATGATAGTAAGTAGATGTGCAGATGATTGATGTGCAGATATGCAAATTAAAAACTGGTTCTCGTCTGCACATTTGCATATCTACATATTTGCACATCATTTCTTTCTGCTAAAAACAATAAAATCTGTCGGCGGAATTTTATCCAATCCCAATTGCCTGAACATCGTTATCAACTGCCCCCTGTGAAAAGTCTGGTGATTGAATAAATGCAAGAGCATTTCATAAACAGGTTGTTTAAAATGTTCCTTCTTTGAATTTTGATAAGCAAAAACATGAGAGATATTTACCTCGTTTGCATTTTGCACCCAGTTATGCCATTGCTGGGATAACTCCAAAAGCTTTTTTGTCAACTCATCAAAAGTACCGCTAAACCATCCCGGCATTGAAGTATGTTCAAGAAGTTTCAAACGCTCCCACCAAACATATTCCACCTCCATAAGATGCGCCATAGTTTTGTAAACTGAAGGAAAGCTGCTTACAATTTCTTTACTGATCTGTTCTTCAGATAACTGATTTGCTGTCTCAATTATTTTTTTATTTGCCCAAATATTGTAGGCTGCATATTGTTGCAAAAGTTGCTTCATGTTTTTGTTACTTTTGCTTCAAACTTAATTATTCGTTACTCATTTCTCATCATTAATTATCAACATGCCAAAAGATTTTGATTTTACAGGTTTTAGTTCCGTAGCCATTCACAGCGGTCATGAGCAGGATGCCAACTATTCTCATCTTACTCCCATTTACGCAAGCAGCACTTATGTTTTTGATGATGCGGAGCAGGGTATGCGCCGCTTTAACGGCGAAGAAAAAGGTTATATCTATAGTCGCTGGGGAAACCCTACAATGACGGAAGCTGAAGAAAAGATTTCAGCACTGGAAACCTTTGGTGTTACCGATAAAAATGGTGAACAGTTGAAAGTAAAAACAATTCTGCATGCAAGCGGTATGGCAGCCCTTACAACTTTACTGGTAGGAAATTTAAAATCAGGCGATAAAGTTCTCACTCATTTTTCTTTGTATGGTGGCATGCAGGAATTATTAGAAAAAGTTTTACCTGGTTTAGGTATTGAAACAATTATTGTTGATCTGAGAGATCTAAATAAAGCAGAAAAGGAAATCAAGGCTGATAAAAAGATTAAAATGCTTTACCTGGAAACGCCTGCCAATCCTACTATTCAATGTGTAGATATAGAAGAGCTAACCAGGCTTGGCAAACAACATAATTTGATTGTGGCAGTTGATAATACTTTTGCAACACCTTATTTGCAACAGCCTTTTAAATACGGAGTTGATTATGTTTTTCATTCTACAACAAAATTTTTAAACGGACATGGAACTGCAATTGGCGGCGCTTTATCAGGTATAGATATTGAACATATGGAAACAAGGATGACTAAAGTTCATCGCCTTCTTGGAGGCAACAGCAATCCGTTCGATGCATTTTTATTGGTACAGGGAATGAAAACTTTGGAGGTAAGAATGGAACGCCATTGCCATAACGCAGTGGAAGTTGCCGGATTCCTGGAGCAGCATTCTGCTGTTGGTAAAGTAAATTATTTGGGATTAACTTCTCACCCTGATCATCACACGTCAATAAAGCAAATGACACATCCGGGTGCAATGTTGAGCTTTGAATTGAAAGATGCCCGCCCGGATGGCTCAGGCGGACGGGGATTGGAAGCAGGAAAAAATTTCATAGATAAATTACAAATGTGTGTACGGGCAGTTTCGCTTGGCACCTGCGATACACTTTTATCTCATCCTGCATCAATGACGCATTATGGTGTGCCTAAAGAAAAAAGAGAACAGTATGGAATTACAGATGGCCTTATCCGCATGAGTGTTGGCATCGAAAATATTGCCGACATTTTAAATGATCTTGACAACAGCCTCTCCTAACCCTTCAGGTGGGGGGAACGCAATGTTTCGTCCTTTTTAGAAACCGTATTAATTAAAAGTTGAACAATGAGTTTTGAAAAGAAAATTAAAGAAATAGAATCTCGAAAAGTCTCCACCACGGGGGGAGATTTAGAGGGGGCCATAATTATAAGACCGGCAGTAAAAGCAGATTGCAAAAGATTAATGGAATTGATCCATCAGTTGGCCGTTTATGAAAAAGCACCAGAAGAAATGACGGTAACACAGGAACATTTTGAAGAAAGCGGCTTTGGCGAAAAGCCTGTATGGTGGGGATTTGTAGCAGAAGTTGATGGAGTAGTACAGGGATTTGCATTGTATTATGTTCGTTATTCAACATGGAAAGGGCAACGCATGTACCTGGAAGATTTTTTAGTGAATGAAGAAATGCGTGGCAAAGGAATTGGTAAATTATTATTCGACAGGTTGATAGAAGAAGCCAAAGAAAAAAACTTCAATGGTATGGTTTGGCAGGTGCTGGATTGGAATGAACCTGCAATAAATTTTTATAAAAAATATGATGGTGTAAAGTTCGATGATGGTTGGCTGAATTGTTCATTTAAATTTTTAGAGTTATGAATCTTTCTTTTAAAGAAAAAATTAATGATCCTGGAATTTTTGAATTTACTGATAATGGATTTTCTTTTAATATAAATAGAATTACATCTAAGAAAAAGTGGAATGAGATAAAAGAAATAAATATTTATAAAAAAGATTTAATGACGACTGATCTTATTTGCATGGACATTATTTTCAAAGAAATATTTATTACATTTTCTGAAGACACTCCAGGCTGGTATGTATTGGTTAAAAAATTGAAAGAAGTTTTTAATGTTATCCCAAACGATTGGGATAACGAACTAATTCTCCCTCCCTTTGGAACTAATTTTAAAACGATTTATAAGAAAGGCTAACTATGGCAGAAAAAATAACAATGGGTGCAGAGGGAAAACTAATTGTTCCTGATAATCCAACAATACCTTTTATTGAAGGCGATGGAATTGGCCCTGACATTTGGAAAGCAAGTGTAAGAGTTTTTGATGCTGCAATAAAGAAAGCATATGCAGGAAAAAAGAAGATCGAATGGCTTGAAGTGTTGGCCGGTGAAAAAGCATTTAACCAAACAGGGGAATGGATGCCGGGTACAACAATGGATGCGTTTAAAAAATATTTATTATCAATTAAAGGTCCTCTTACAACACCTGTTGGTGGTGGAATACGCAGCCTGAACGTGGCTTTGCGTCAGGAGTTGGATCTTTATGTTTGTCTTCGCCCTGTAAAATATTTTGAAGGAGTTCCCTCTCCCATGTGGCAGCCTGAAAAAGTGAATATGGTAATTTTCAGGGAGAACACAGAAGATATTTATGCAGGTATTGAATACATGACAGGCACTCCCGAGGCAAAAAAATTATTAGACTTTTTACAGGATGAATTGCATGTAAAAAATATTCGCTTCCCTCAAACAACCTCGTTCGGTATTAAACCGGTAAGTAAAGAAGGATCTGAAAGATTGATACGTTCTTCAATTGAATTTGCCATTGCAAACAAATTGCCTTCGGTAACAATTGTGCACAAAGGCAACATAATGAAATTTACTGAAGGTGCCTTTAAGAACTGGGGATATGAACTGGCAGAGCGTGAATTTACCGGAGATGTTTATACATGGAATCAATGGGAAGCAACAAAAAAAGAAAGTGGCAAGCAGTAGCGAATGAAGAAATGAGAATATCATCTATAGGTGGAAAAGTTATTATTAAAGATGCGATAGCAGATAACTTTTTACAACAGGCATTGCTTGCGCCGCAAAATTATTCTGTGATAGCAACATTAAATCTAAATGGTGATTATATAAGTGATGCATTGGCTGCACAGGTTGGCGGTATTGGTATTGCCCCGGGAGCTAACATAAATTACTTAACAGGCCATGCAGTGTTTGAAGCTACACATGGCACTGCGCCAAGGTTTGCGAATACAAACACAATGAATCCTTCATCAGTAATATTGAGTGGAGTGATGATGCTTGAATATATGGGCTGGCGTGATGCTGCAGAATTAATTACTAACTCAGTAGGTAAAACTATCCGCAGTAAAAAAGTAACGATAGATTTTTATAACCTGATGAAAGATGCAATACTTTTAAAAACAAGTGAGTTTGCAGATGAGATAATCCGAAATCTATAATTAATAGAACTCAATCGTGAGACGTGAGACGTCAAACGTGAGATCTTGCCTTTCACGATTGAAGGGCATTAATATTTAAACAGGTAATGTTTAGGTAGAACCTTTATATCAAAAACTTTTGCACTAAACAGCTCACCATCTATTTGTGCAAGCGTTTCCTTTTCACAAACAATCTTTATTTCTTTGATCTCTTTGTATAAAATAAATTCTTTATCTAAATGCTTTCCTTTTTCAATTACAGGAAGATATTTTAATCTTTTTAAAATCCGTAAAGGTTTACATAAAATCATGTTGAGTTTTCCGTCATCAATTTTTGCTTGGGGTGAAACAATAAATCCGCCGCCTGTTGTAGTGGAATTAGTTATCATAACCAATAAATATTTTGCAAAAAGATTATTATCATCAAATTGTATTTGATAGAGTCCTTCTTTAAAAGAAAATATTTTTCTCAATACGATCCACAAATAACCCAAATGACCACCCAACAAGCGAATGGCTTTCATTGATTTCAACACTTCGCCGTCAAACCCAATACCTACTCCATTAATAAATTTTCTACCGTTACATTCAGCAGCATCAACATTTCGCGGTTTTGCATTAAGAACTTTCTCGACCTGGTCTGCAACACTCATTTTGCCATAGAGTTTGGTGGCAAAATCATTACCTGTACCACCTTTAAAGATCACGATCGGTATCTCTGTGTTTTTATAAAAGTTTAAAAAATAATTTACAGTACCATCGCCACCTATTAACCAAGCTTCTTTGTAAGAATTAATTTCCTTCGGCCATGGGTCTGCAAAAGCGGTAAATTGAATTTTCCTTTGAGATAAAGCTGCAATTATTTGTTTTACAATTCTTTTAATTCTTTTTTTATTTGCAAAGGGATTAATAAGTAATGTTAATGTGCGCATATCTCCGATTACATAGGAAAGATAAAATTAAAAATCGTAAAGTTTAAGCTGGAATAACTTATCAAATTTATCCTTCCTATCTTTAAAAATTAAAATCAATTTATATGATAAAAGTGATTTTCTTATTATTAAATTTTTTTAGTTGCCTTATGCTTACTGCTCAAAAAACAGTTGCTGTAAAATGTGGCAACATACTGGATGTGCGTACAGGAAAATTATTATCCAATAAAATAATTTTTATCAGAGCAAATAAAATAGAATCCATCACTGATGCAACTTCGTTTAAACAAAAAGCCGATACGCTAATTGACTTAAGCGCTTATTATGTTTTACCCGGCTTGATTGATAGCCATACCCATGTGTTATTACAGGGAGATATCACCAGCGAGGATTATGATTCACAATTGTTTAAAGAATCTATTCCCTACCGTACTATCAGGGCTACTAAAAGCTGTTTGCAATCGTTGAGGAATGGTTTTACTACCATTCGTGATTTGGGAACTGAAGGCGCCGGTTATGCCGATGTTGATTTAAAAAAAGCAATTGCAAAAGGGTTAATTCCAGGTCCACGGATGTTTGTATCTACTTTAGCACTTAATACAACAGGGCATTATCCTGTGGCAGAAAAAGATTATGCCTGGGAACTTAAACTTCCCAAAGGACTAAAAGAAATTACAGGTGCCGACGAAGCCCGTAAGGCTGTTCGTGAGCAAATTGCTTATGGCGCTGACTGGATTAAAATTTATGCCGACAGAGGTTATCAGAAGTTAGAGAACGGTGGTTATAAAAGCATTCCCAATTTTACAAAAGAAGAAATTGAAGCTATTGCCGATGAAACAATTAAAAGCCGTCGCAGTTTGGCTGCACATGCTGTAACACCTGATGGGATTATTTATGCCATCAATGCCGGGGCAAAAAGTATTGAACATGGCTTTGGTATGAATGACGAGTGTATGCAGCTGATGGTACAGAAAAATATATTTTGGTGCCCCACTATTTATGTAAATGAATATGTGGCGGAAGGCAGGGCAAAAGCCGGCAGCCCTATAAATAAATATTTCGCAGAGAGCGAGCCTGCTACATTTAAAAAAGCCATGAAGTACGGCGTAAAAATCGCATATGGCACTGACATTGGCGGCTACGATTGGACATACCCGCAAACGAAAGATTTTGAATATTTTATTAAGTATGGTATGCAGCCTTTGCAGGCTATACAAACGGCTACTATTAATGGCGCAGAATTATTGGGACAAACAGGATTGATTGGTGAAATTATTCCTGGTGCCTTTGCTGATATAATTGCAATAAAAAATAATCCTCTGATTGATATTACCATTTTGGGCAATGTAAAATGGGTTATGAAAGATGGGTTAGTATGGAAAAATGAAAAGTAGAATTGTAATGATTTTTCCTTATTTCACTTTCCGACTTTGTTGGTGTTTTTACAACAAAGATGTAGGTTTCAACAGATTAACTTTATTTCTTTGTAAATATTTATTTCTGCAGGCCATGATTGAGTAAAACAGTGGAAATCAATTTTCTTTAATATAAAACATTCGATACCTGGGTGCTGATCTTCTATTTTCTTTTTATTTGCTAAAGGATTAATAAGTAAAAGAATTGTTTGTCCTGTTTCCATAGCTTAATGTTATTCTAAAATATTTGTAAACTATGAAATATTATGAGTACAGGAAATTATTTACTGTTCCCCCCTCTTTGAATGTTGAAATAATTATTCTTAACTTTCTAAATAAATTTCTTCATATGCGTAAATCTATTTTGTTATCATTTTTTCTTTACAGTTTTAATTTTCTATCTGCGCAATCTCCTGATACGATTACCTATTCCATCGTTACTGCCGGAAAAATAAAAGGTTTTGATAAACTACTGCGCAACAATGATGGCAGCTACAGCGAATGGTATCAATATAATGACAGGGGGCGTGGAGACAGCATCTACACTGAGTTTCGGGAAGATGGCCAGGGCTTTCCAACTTATATAAAGGCTTCCGGAAAAGATTATATGAAGAATAATGTGAGTGAAGAATTCAGTTTAATTAACGGAATAGCAAAATGGAAAAACAATGCAGAAGATGAACAAAAAACTGTTACTGATAAAACATTTTATTCAGGATTAAAAAGTAGTGGAGGCCATCTTATTAAAGCACTAAAAGCAAACGGCAATAAAATAAATATGTTGCCATTCGGAGAAGTAAAGCTCACAGTTTTAGAAAAACATTTGCTAAACGATGGCAAAACTATTTGGCTGGTGAAGACTGAAGGTTTCGGATTAACCCCTTCGTATAGCTGGATAGATGAAGCTGATATAGATTTTGCATTTGTAAATGAATGGCAGTCCAGTATCCGAAAGGGGTACGAAAAAAATATTGATGAACTTTTGACGATCCAAAAAAAATATGAATCTGCGTTTTACAATAACCTTGCAGAAACCATTCCTCAAAAAATGGAGGAACCACTTTTTATCCGGGATGTTTCTGTTTTTGATGCCGGTAATGCAACTATGCTTTTTCATAAAGACCTTCTTGTAGATAATGGAATAATAAAAAGTATTGCTTCCTCAAACACAATAAAAACAAAAGGAAGAATTGTTGATGGAAAAGGTAAAACACTTTTACCTGGCTTATGGGATATGCATGTGCACTTTAGTGATAATGTTGATGGGATTTTGCATATGGCAGCCGGTGTAACGCATGTAAGAGATATGGGTAACAGCGAACTTTTATTGGAAAGAATAAAACAAATTAATGCCGGAAAAATTATCGGTCCTCGTGTTGAGATAATGAGTGGTTTTATTGATGGCGCCGGTCCCTTTGCAGCACCCACCGGGGCATTAATCAATAATGTTGAAGAAGGTAAAAAAGCAATTAAAGAATATGCAGCAAAAGGTTACCAACAAATAAAATTATATAGTTCAATAAAACCTGAATGGGTGAAGCCATTAATTGATGAAGCGAAACATTATAATCTTAGAGTGTGTGGGCACATACCTGCTTTCATGACAGCAACACAGGCAATCAATGCAGGTTATGATGAGGTAACTCATATGAATATGCTGGCTTTGAATTTTTTTGGGGACACAGTTGATACACGTTCACCACTACGATTTTCTTTACCAGCCCAAAAGGCTGCATATTTAAATTTAAATGGCGCAGCAATGAAAGAATTTATTCAGCTTCTCAAAAAGAAAAATATTACTGTAGATCCAACATTGGGTGTGTTTGAAGGTTTATTTATGGCTAGGGACAAAATAATTCCAACAAAATTCATTAACAACATTAATAATTTTCCTCTTCAATGGCAGAGAAGCATTCGAGCAGGAGGTGGAGGCATACCAGTACCTGAAGGAATGGATGCTACATATTTACAATCGTTTGATGTTTTTTTAAAAATCACCAAAATGTTATATGATAACGGTATTCGGATTGTTCCAGGCACAGATGGATTAGCCGGATTTGATCTGCACAGAGAGTTGGAATTATATGTAAAGGCAGGTATCCCTGCCAATAAAGTTTTACAATTAGCGACATACGGAACGGCTCAATACACTAACAGGAAAAGTTATGGAAGTATTGAAGAAGGAAAAAATGCAGATATAATTTTAGTAGAAGGAAATCCGGTGGAAAATATCAGCAATATTCGCAAAACTGTTTTAGTTATAACACAGGGCAAAGTTTATGATCCCATAAAACTTTATAATTCTATCTCAATAAAACATTCTAATTAGAATTTGTTTCTGATTTATTTTATCATGCAAAAACGTCTCTCAGTAGCAGTTGGGATTGTATAAGATTGCGCAACTTTTTACCATGCAAAACCCGGAAAAATAAAATAGAAAATACCCCAGCTACCATATTCATTGCTCATGTATAGTTTAAAAGGCCCTTCAAAGGTAACAACCTCGCCGTTTTCCATTTCTGCTTTATAGCTTACAGCTCCTTCCGCATGTCCCATGCCTTTTTCTTCATCACTTAATTGAAAGCTTATATCTGCAATGGCATATTTACACTCACAAAAAAGTGTATAGCTGTCAAAAAAATTATTCATCTTATTAATCACTTCCTGCTTTGATAATACAGTGCCATTAAATAAAATGAAAGGATCATTTAATTCCCAACTGTATTCATTAAAGTTTTTTTCAAACCAATGACCCAAAAAATATTTTGTTTTTTCTCCAATATCTATTGTATGATTGGGATGAAATTCTTCATAAATAAAATTTTTAGTCATCCCCGGCATTTGCATATCATCGGTTTCATGTTGAAATAATTCTTCAGTTATAAAGCGGTAAATAATTATCGGTTCATATCTTCCAAGAACATCAAGGTTTATATTATGTTTATTCAATAATGTAAAAAGTTTTTTTAATTCATTTTCAATTTCCGGGGAGGGTAATTCATCAGCTTTTGTAAAGTCAGGCTTTCCTATTGTATCATAAACTTTCACTTGCTTCACATCTTTCCACGCATTTTCAAACTGTTGCACATGACGCAAAAATTCATTTTCAATTTCAGGTGGGAGTTCTGTATTACTATTTTCACTAAAGTAACCGCCGGACTCTGCCTGCATTTTTAATTTTAAAATCTCATTCTCAATCCGAAGATTTTCTTTGGGATCATCACTAAACCTTTCTTCATTGTCTTGTTTATCGTTTTCTTCCATAAAAAAAATATTTATTAAAAGAAGTAAAAATAAATTTTTTAATTTCTCCTTATCTGAAAATAAGTTTTTTTATTGCATTAGAATGGAATAAAACTTTTAAAGAAATGAATGATCCTTTTGCAAAGTGATGAGGAGTTATTTTAATAAAAAAGCCTCTCAGTAAAAACTGAGAGGCTTAAAATAGATATGGCAGCTACCTACTCTCCCACATTGTTGTGTAGTACCATCGGCCATGAGGGGCTTAACTGCTCTGTTCGGTATGGGAAGAGGTGAACACCCTCGGCAAAACCACCATAAAGAGGTTTCCGAAAACGGAATAATAAATTACATATTGGGAAAGTTATAATACCAGTAAGGAAAGACTGTAATTAAAAATATAAAAAAATAAAGCTTACGGGCAATTAGTACTACTCGGCTTTGACATTACTGCCTTTATACCTATAGCCTATCAACGTCATAGTCTTTGACGACCCTTAAAAGAAAACTCATCTTGTGGTAGGTTTCACGCTTAGATGCTTTCAGCGTTTATCCTGTCCGTGCGTAGCTACTCTGCACTGCACCTGGCGGCACAACA
>JANXQO010000173.1 GCA_025353485.1 Chitinophagales bacterium | reverse complement strand
AATAGTTATGAGTTCGCTTTCGGTATATTCAGATTTATCTAATGAAGCTTCGATGTTTTTATCTGACCGGAGTTGTTCAAAATAAAACCATAACCTGTACCCGCCGAGGTTAAACAGAAATATTATAACAAGGAATATTGCAGTTAATTTCTTCAATTATTTTACAGTATAGGTTTTCTTATCCTTACCTATTCCTGATAAAGTTAAGGATTTCCAATGTTTTGGCAAAGAAGTTTTTAATTGCACTATACCCTGTGGCGTAATATCCAACCCGCCAAACCCAAAAAGTAAACTTTGCAAAAACCCTCCTGCACCCGTGGCAAAATAGGGATTGGTGCCACCTGCCGATTCTGACAATACGCCAAAAGGATTTTTTTTGTTTGGAATATGAGCCTGCTGAAATGCCTGAAATGCTTTTTGAGGATCATTTAATCTTGCATACAGCACTGCAAAGATAGCATGTGTCATTGCAGGTGAGCCTTCACCGATACGGCTTTCGTAATATTCAATATCTTTTTTTATTTGTTGCTGACCGGTTATTTCTTTTAATGGGTAAGATAACAGGTTTACATCAGCCTGTTTAATTTTTTCGCCATGATAAGCAGCATGTTCAGATGTAACACCATTATCTAATTTTAAAACAGGAATATTCTTTTCAACATCTATCCATTGAAGATCTACCGGTTGTTGTAAAATATTTGCAGCCATAACTGCGTAGCGAAGATTTGCTTTTGCTGCAGCATTGGTAAATGCATTGTTGTCAACATTCTCAGCAAACTCATCGGCAGCCACTACATTTTTAATATCGTATTTTCCGGGACCATTTTTTTCAACACGGCTTGCCCAAAAATCGGCACATTCTTTTATTACCGGAAAACCTTTTTCTCTCAGCCATGCAGTGTCCTGCGTAACTGCAAAATAATTCCATGCGGCAATGGCAACATCAGCAGTTATGTGGTGCTCGAATGGACCACTTAATGCCCACACCGGTGTTTCTTCATTACCTGTTCCGGCACTTTCCCATGGATACATTGCGCCTTTATAACCATGGGCAAAAGCATTGTGTTTTGCCTGTTGCAATCTTTGATAACGGTATTCAACCATGCTCTTTGCCATCTCCGGATGTAGCACAACCATTGCAGGAAACATCCATAATTCTGTATCCCAAAAAACGTGGCCGTTATATCCTAATCCGCTTAAACCCATTGGCGACGGGCTATACGCTGTACCTTCCCTTACAAAAGAATACAAATGATACATGGCAGAATGAACATCCCTCTGGCTTTCATCATCACCATCAATTATAATATCACTCTTCCATAATTCATCCCATGCCGCATTATGAAATTGTAATAAACGTTGTGTTCCCTGTAGTTTTGCATAGATCACATAACGCTCCGCTTCATTCAATGGATCATCATGCTGCGCAGTGGTGATAGATGCACCGGCGATGGCAAAATGATAGGAGCTTCCGGCTTTTAAATTCTTTTTAAATTTTGAAAGATGCATGTTGTTATCCCACATCTCATGTATCAATTGCGGCTCTGTTCCATTTGGCTCATCAAACAAAAATGTGGTGGAAGATGCGAAAGTTAATTTACCTGTGGGGCTTTTTGCGATAGAAGAAAGCAAACTTAATTTTACATGCGGACGGTCAATCTCATTGTAATAATTCTGTACGTCTTTTAACGCATCCGGCGCTTCCATAACACTTGCAGGAATAATTTCAATATCTTTTTTTGCAGTGATGGTAACATCTACCAAAACATTATAAGGCAAATTTCGTAAAGCATAATAAGAGTAGGAAATAGTTGCTTTGTCTTTATAATCAAATGTAGTAGTGAGATTGGCATGTTTCATATCAAGCACCTGTTTCATATTTGAGGCATCTGAATTATTTATACGATGACCATCAATATCCAGGTTCATGTTTACAAGGTTGAAGCTTTGTAAAAAATTACTCACCCTTCCACGGCCATACTGGTCGTAAGCGCCGTTGAGCACAACATCTTTGCAACGTAGAACATTCGGCGATGAGACTATTCCTATTACACCATTTGCAACGGTAACACCATAATAATCCTGCGGATCAATTTTATTCGCAACAATTTTCCATGTGTCTGGCTTTTGAGAAAAAGAAAATAAAAAAGTGTATAATGATATAATAAAAGAAAATATTTTTTTCATGTGAGAAGCAATTTAAAAGTATCTAAATATAAAATAAATTGCTTTACCGGAAGAGTTAACTGAAAAATAAATCTGAAGTGAAATCTTCTTTCACTATTTTGCATACCTAAATTTTTTATGAAAAAATTCCTGCTGTTTATTTTTATTTTAGTGCTTCTTTCTATTACCGGCGTATATATTTTTATTCCTTCCAGAATCAGCTTCGGGAAAGTTATTTATATTAATGGCAATAAAAACATTGCAGGCAGGTATATGGCTGATGAAGGCAATTGGGGGAAATGGTGGCCTTCTGATACTCAACATACTTTATCGTCTGAAAGAAAAAATAATGAGATATCCTACTCTTATAAAAATTACTGGTATACAATCAGGCATAAAGCGCTGGAAGGCACGGGCATATTAATTAAACATAATGCTGACACAATAAATAGTTTTTTGCACACAATTTCATTAAACACTGATAGCCTTGCGATAGAGTGGAAAGGGGAATTAGATGAAACGTATAATCCTTTTAAAAAGATAAGAAATTATTTATTGGCAACTGAAGTGAAAAAAAATATTTCAGAAATATTACAAAGTGCAAAATCATTTTTAGAGAAAAGTGAAAACGTTTATGGATTAAATATTACACAACAGCAGGTAAAAGATACTTTACTTATATCAACCAGGCTTACCACAAACAAATATCCAACCACTGCAGAAATTTATAATTTAATCAAAAGCCTGAGAGAATATATTTTTTCTAAAGGTGCTGCGGAAACTAATTCCCCTATGCTGAATATTACAAAGGACAGCATTTTTAAAACTATGGTTGCTATCCCGATAAACAGGGTTATTCCGCCAACTGCAATATTCCTGTTAAAGAAAATGGTACCCGGTAAAATTTTAGTAACAGAGGTAAAGGGTGGCACATACTCAGCAGATGAAGCGCTAAGACAATTAACCATTTATATGGAGGATAATCATTTGGGTTCGCCGGCAATACCTTTCCAGTCTTTGGTAACAGACAGGTTAAAAGAACAGGACACTTTAAAATGGGTCACTAAAATTTACTATCCTGTTTTTTGATTTTGTTACCGGAAAATTTTATCACCATCGCACTATCATTATTTTTTACAAGAATATAAGCCTCCTGGTTACCGATATTTATTTTTTTGATATGACGTACCTGACCTTTTACCTGTAATCCATTGATGCTTTCACAATCAAATTTTCCATTCCCCTTGTTAATAAGCATAGTTCCAAAATCCGCATCATTTCTACCCATTTGGATATTGTTATCATAAAAATTTCCGAATAATAATATATCAGGTAAATTATCATCGTTGGCATTTACAACAACCCCGTCTTTGTACTGACTTAGTTGCGCAAGCCAGGGTAATGGGAGTGTGGTAAAATTCATTTTACCATCGTTAATCAAAACAGAATTGGGAAAATAATCTGCAGTTAATACTTCTGCATTTTTTAATTTCTCTGCAGAAAAAATTTCTTTTAATGATGCCTTTGCAAAATCTTCGGCATATAAAAATCTTTTTTTAATTATAGGTATTTGCCTTTGTAATTCATCTTTATTGGCAAAAGGAATTTCATGCCCCTGCAAATAATAAGTAAGCACCTGTTCTTTTTTCCCATTGTCATCAAAATCATTGTAATACAGTCTCACAGGCTCTTTTGCTGATGCTGTCAAACGATTATTTAAGCCCTCATTTCCTGCAATTAAACTTATATTTCCATCTCCATTAATATCTAAAGGCAAAACAAAATTCCACCAGCCGTTTTTATCAGTAAGAATTTTTTTAGTAAAAGAGCCTTTGTTATTGATGAAAGTAATAATTCCCCCCCACTCAAGGGAAAGAATAAGATCTTTATTGCCATCATTATTAATATCATACCACAAAGCACTTTTTACAAAACCAATTTTTGAAAGCTCATTATTGTACTGCGCAGTAACATCTTTAAAATGTCCTTTGCCATCATTTTGTAAAAGATAAGATTGAGGGATTTGTCCATATTCAAAGGGCACTGCCCTTGCACCAATGAAAAGGTCAACAAAACCATCACCATTAAAATCGTAAGGAACAACGCAGGATGCTGTTAGAAATATATTATCAAAAGCATGTGTAAGCTTTGTGAAATGTGCTTTGCCATCATTTAAATAAATGCGTGGCTGCTGAATAGTATCATTTCCGTAATATTCATTTCCCCCGCTTGCAATAACCAGATCTGTTTTGCCATCATTGTTTACATCAACCCACACAGCATCTACATCCTCGTACGTACTGTCATTATCCAATGCTGGTTGAATGGATCTTTCGAATTTTCCTGAAGGAAGTTGTAAAAAGATAACGCTCTTATTTCTTTTTGATGAACCAATGAACACATCATCAAGTCCATCGCCATTGGCATCTCCTACAGCCAATGCAGGTCCTTCTCTGGATACCATGAATGGAATCAAAGGCTCTCGGTCAAATTCTACAAACGGATTTTCTTCATGTTTAAATTGCAGGCCCACTTCCTTTGTTATATCAACCATTTGCCTTGTGGGGTTTTTCCTATGCGTAGTTAATCTTGTATAATCATATTTGGGAAGACCGGTTTGATATTGAATTGTAATTTGAGAAGATTTCCATTGTATAGATTGATACGTATTATCGGGCCAGATAAGCAAAATTGAATCTACTTTGGTTTTGTCTAATCCAATGTGCATGGGTATTTCCATGCTTGACTGAAAACCCCGTACAGGATATTTTTCATACGTACGGATTTCATTGCTGTCATACACAATTATTTTAGCGCCGATAGCATTTATATTTTTTGATGAGCCTTTTAATTTTACTTCCATAAAAGGTTTATCCTTTTTATCATTGCTTTTATTTTCATACACCAACACATTGTCATCAATATTATTTACTACTACATCAAGGTCACCATCATTATCAAGATCAGCATACACAGCGCCGTTTGAGAATGTTGGTACATCTCCTTTTATCTGATTTTCTAAATCCTGAAATTGAACATTCCCCATGTTTTTAAAAAACTTATTTGGCAATTTTATCTCTGGAAATTTATTTATCAATGCCATGTCTTTATCACCCAGATTATTATTGAGAATTTTTTCCTGTATCTCATTGCTGGAAACATAATTCACATAATCCATATCATTCAATCTTTTTGGAATACCATTTGAAACAAAGAGATCTTTTAATCCATCATTATCAAAATCCATCCAGAGTGGCGCCCAGCTCCAATCTGTAGCAGCTACACCACCATATAAACCAACTTCACTAAACATTCCATTGCGGCGGTTGAGTTGCAAATTATTTCTTGTGTATTGATTGTTATATCCATAACCCAGCTTCATGTAAAATGTATTGTATTCATCTTCTCCCAAAGATCTTTTTAAAATGTAAGGATCAGAAGGAAGCATGTCCATAGAAATTATATCCGGGTAAGCATCGTTGTTTATATCAGCAATATCAACTCCCATTGAAAACTGGCTGGTGTGCATTATTCTATTGGTAAGTTCCTCTTTAAAAGTTCCATTGTGTTGATTGATGTACAGGTAGTCATTTTCATGAAAATCGTTTCCCACATACATATCAGGCCATCCATCAAGATCAATATCAGATACGGAAATACCAAGCCCATAGCTGATTGCAGAACTATTGATTGCAGATTCTTTTGTTACATCAGTAAATTTATTATTGCCATCATTACGATACAAACGGTCTCCCGAGAGTGAATTATATGTTCCCAAAAATTTATTACGGGGTGCAAATGTTCCGTTTTGATGTACAGAATGATTTAATAAAAACATATCGAGATCACCATCCATATCATAGTCAAAAAATACGGCCTGAGTGCTAAAGCCTGAAAAATCCAAACCATATTCATGCGCTTCATCTTTATAAAAAGGGACCCCATTTTTATCAATGCCCTGGCAAATAAGCAATTGATTTTTGCTATGCAACGTTTCAAAATTTCCAACCCTGCAAACATAAATATCTAATAGCCCATCATTGTTAATATCAACAACAGATACGCCTGTTGACCATCCTCCGTCCTGTGGAATTTGAGCTTCTGTTGTTACTTCTTTAAATTTTAATTTTCCCTGGTTGAGAAAAATTTTATTTTGTCCCTGATTGGATGAAAAAAACAGATCTATCAATCCATCATTATTAAAATCCCCTGCACCGATACCTGCTCCATTGTAGAAATACATGTATTTAAACATGTTAAACTCCGGAGTTGGAGAAAGCTTATTATTAAAATTTAAACCGGTTGTAGCAGCGTCTAACACTTGAAAAACTGGCTCCTGATTATTTTTAGAATTACATCCGTTTATTACAAGGGACAAGCATAATAAATAAAGAAGAGAATAAAATTTTGTTTTTCGTTGCGGATACATTTCCAGTTGTATAAATTTATTTGTTAACCGGCAAAAGTTTTTCATAGCATCATTGTTGTGTTACTCCCTACTTATCTATAGCTATTCAGCAGAGGGGGCTCTGTGAGTTAGCAAGTCTCCCCTATCGGGGGAGATTTAGAGGGGGCTTTATTTGCTTTTTATTTTATTATTGAGTTTATATAAAACAGGATAATCATTATTTCTGAGGAATAATAAATACTTATTTTTTGAAGATAGAATTTCTTTTATATCCCGAACCTCACCTTTTATTATAAGCCCGGATTGATTTGCATCCATCATTATAAAACCGCCTTTGCGATCATTTATCAGCACATCCCCATAACTGGCATCTAACCTTCCAAATTGCGGCGGAAATCCTGATTGGTTACCACCTAAAATCAGATCTATATAACCATCCTGGTTAACATCCATCGGATGTATTGTATTAATTGAAGAAACCTGTGCCAATGGAGGAAGTTTTTTGATAACAAAATTTCCATTCCCCTTATTGAGGGCAATAATTGATGACGGATAATTAAATTGCTTCACTAAACATTTTTTACATACCTCCGGAGAAAATAAATCGCTCATTGATTTTTTGGCAAATTCTTCATGCCGCAAATTTTGTTTTTTTATCGCAGGAATCTGATCCTGAAGATCACGTTTTAAAAATACAGGTTTGTCTTGTCCCTCTACAGTTCGGGTAAGTATTTTATCAACAGTACCATTTTGATTAAAATCATTGATCCATAATTTAACCGGGTTTTCTTTATCAGGCTGCAGGTAAAAATTTTCTCCCATATTTCCAAGAATTAAATCCTGCTTTCCATCACCATCTACATCTGCTACAGAAATGGTTTGCCACAAACCATATAAATTATCCAGGTTGGTTTTCACTTCTATAAAATGATCCCCATTGTAAGAAAAAATTCTGGGAGTCATCCATTCACCCACAATAATTAATTCTTTTTTGTTATCCCCTGTAACATCAGCCCACACTGCATTTGTAACCATCCCGATATTGGCTATGTCAGGATTCTTTTGCTTGGCTATATCGGTAAAATGTCCCTTACCATCATTTATAAAAATATAACTTGGTGGAGGCAGGCCATAGTTTTGTGGCACGCTTCTTCCTCCCACAAATAAATCAAGATCGCCATCTCCATCAAAATCATAGGCTATAGCAACAGACATATTTGCATTGTTATTAGGAAAAGCATTTGCATCTAATGTGAAATTTCCTTTGCCATCATTTTTATACAAACGAAGTTGCATTTGCTTACTGATAGCAGGGAAATTATTACCACCGGGGCATACAAGCAAATCCAGATCACCATCATTATCACAATCAAAAAATATAGCACCTTCATCTTCAAAATCAGAAAAATCTTCAAATATTTTTTCTTGTTTTTTTACAAATGCGCCTGAACTATTTTGTAAATATAACTGACCTGGTTGGCCGGCGGCGCCACCTATATAAACATCCTGAAGACCATCTCCATTCACATCACCTACTGCGGCTTTAGGCCCTTCTTTAGAAAGTATTTCCGGCAAATTTCGTTCATAATAAAAATCTATATAATCATCTTCCTTGTGTTTATCAAAATTACTTTTTATAGAAAGAAGCAAACAGGAAGACGAATCTATTTTTTTATCAGGAATTATTTCGGCAATGTTAGCTGGCTGCTGAATAACAAGCACTGTATCTACAGGAGGATTATTGTATTTTGAAAAAGACCTGTCGGGCCATACAACAATCATTGAATCAATTTTTTTATTAGCGCCTAAACCAATTATTTGTTTATAATCTACTGAAGATTGAAATCCTCTTGATGGTATTACCTCACGGCTTAAAATTTGATCGCCGATAAATAATTTTATTTTACTTCCAACTGCAAAAGTGTTTTTGCCTTTTCCTTTTAGAAAGACACCAATAAAATTATTTTTATTTATTTCGCGGCTGTTGTTTTTATAAATGAAGGCTTTTTGATTAACATTATTTACAACAAGATCTAAATCTCCATCATTATCAAGATCAGCATAAGCAGCACCATTTGAAAAAGATGGCTGAGAAAATCCCCACGAATTGCTCACATCTTCAAACTTTAAATTACCCAGGTTTTTAAATGCCTTGTTGGGCATTGGATGAATGGGTATATGTTTTAAAACTTCCTGCACACTTTGTTTTTTACCCGTCAATACCATATTTTGAACCACGTCATTGGCAAAAAAATCCATGAAATCTAAATTGGTTACATCTTTATTTACGCCATTGCAAACAAAGATATCAGTTAAGCCATCGTTGTCTGCATCAAATAAAAGTTCGCCCCAGCTCCAGTCTGTTGCAGATATGCCGCTGTAATTTCCTATCTCTGAAAAGGTTCCGTTTTTATTATTTAGCTGTAAACAATTTTTCATAAACTGATGATAAAATCCTGACTTCACTTTGCTGTTGTAAAAATCTATATTGTCAAATGAACCCAGCGTTTTTAACCTGTAATCATCTTTTGGTAACATGTCTGTAGTAAATATTTCCGGATACCCGTCGTTATTAAGATCAGCAACATCAGTACCCATAGAAGACATGCTGATACTTTGTATTCTATCTTCAAGCTCATCTTTAAAGGTTCCATCTTTTTGATTGATGTATAAATAATCTTTTTCGTAAGAATCATTACCAACATAAATATCCGGATAACCATCATCATTTAAATCTGCAATGCTCACTCCTAAACCAAAGCTTATTAAACTGCCGTGGATACCTGCTTCTTTTGTAACTTCTGTAAAATGTCCATTATCATTTCGGAACAAATGATCGCCGCCACCTTTAAGAAAATTGGCAACCGGCCATTGTGCATCGGGAAGATCACGTCTGTTTGCATTGTTTAAAGTGTTAATTGGCATCGGGCTATTATTGATCATAAAACAATCCAGATCGCCATCCATGTCATAATCAAAAAATGAAACTTGTGTTGTATATGCTGATATATCCAAACCATATTGTTTAGCGGATTCTGTAAAAGTGAGATCGTGATTATTAATGTATAATTTATTTTTTCTGTTTCCTGATTTCATGTGCCCGGAATTACAAACATAAATATCAAGCCATCCATCACCATTAATATCTACCATAGTAACACCTGTACTCCACATACTATCCTGCCTTAGCCCGGCTTTTAATGATATATCTTCAAACTTCATATTCCCTTTGTTAAGATATAATTTATTATCGCCCATGTTTGATGTTAGAAATATATCTGCCAATCCATCATTATTAATATCACCAATTGCTACGCCACCTCCGTTATAAAAATTTCTAAAAAGAAAACTATTTTCCAGTTCGCCATCAGTTATTTTATTTTCAAAATCAATTCCCGTATCCGGCATCAATTCAAATAAAGGTGTTTCATTTTTTTTAGTACAGGAAAATAAAATCAAAACAAAAAAAATTGAGGAAAGCTTTATAAGCTGTGTCATTATGTTGCTGATATAAAAATAGAGAAGTTAATTATTAGGTTGTATAAAGATAAAATTTGAAAATTTATTTGAACACATTTTAACGCATTCTTATTTCACCCAATTATTTAAATGTGATAGAGATAAGAATACAGGATTGTTATAAAAGTAAAAGACCAGTAAACTGGCCTTTTACAAATATTACAAAATAAGATTTAATTAATAACCCGGATTCTGTTTCAGATTTGGATTTGCTGCCAAAGCCTGGTTTGGTACAGGGAATACAAGATTTTTTGGATCAGTAGAAGTTTTATACTGCCAAGGCTTTAAATAAACTCCAAAGCGTAATAAATCAGTTCTTCTATAACTTTCCCAATACAATTCTCTGCCTCTTTCTGCTAACAAAGTATTCGGATCTTCAACACTTGCTGTATTTACAAGTGGCATAGTAAGCAGGGGTGCGGCACCTCTTGCAGTTCTTAAGTCGTTAACCATCGCTAATGCAGTTGGTGAAGAAACATCTCCTGATCTTAATTTTGCCTCTGCTACCATTAGCACAACATCAGCATATCTAAAGATCATTAGATCGTTTCCTGCAGGGCCTCCATATGCATTATAATCCGGTGTATATTTTACTACTCTTATACCCGTTACTTCCAGGTTGCTACCTGTCTCGATCATATTAGCAGCAATCTGTGGTGTATAAGCCAAAGGAGCACCTTTTCTATCTTTACTTGGTATTCCATTTTCATTAAATTGCTGTCCTACTAAAAAGCCGGGGCGTATACCTGATGTTTTGGTAGAATTTAAATTACTTAAAACCCTGCCGCCAAGTCTTGTATCAAGTAAAGTATCATTAGGGCCAAATGCTGTTGGAGCACCGGTAACATTAAAGCTATTATAAAAATCACTTATAGTGCTAAATCCATTCCATCCGGCATTTGGATTATTAGGAGTGTAAGAATTATAATGCAAGGTCATGTTCCAACGGCCAGCCATGTTTCCATTATTAGTAGAAACGCCGGTAGTATTCATATATGTAAAAATTCCTTCTTTGGATTTTACATCATTATCAACAGTAAAGTTATCAAAATAATTAGGTGTGTAAGAATACTTTCCGCTGGCTATAATGGCATTACCTAAGGAGATTACCTGTTGCATATCAGCCGCCGCAAATGTAGGGGCTGCCCTGTTAACGAATGTTCCTTTTTGTAAATAGCATTTCATTAATAAAACTTTTACTGCATCAGGAGTTGCCTGAGTAATAGGATTAGTAGCTTTTATGTTTGGCAAACTTGCGGTTAGTTCGCTTATAATAAAGTCAACAGCTGCTACGCCTGATTTTACATCAGGAGGATTTAATAGATTATCACCCGGATTTCTAATAGGGTATTGACCATACAAGTCAAGCAGGTAATATAGCGATAATGCTCTCAGAAATTTTGCTTCAGCTGTCTGCGCCGGAGTAGGATTAAATGCAAGTACATTGGTTGCGTCGAAATTTAATTTATTAAGATTATTGTATACACTTAAAAGTTGTCCATGATCAGCGTTCCATGTTTGTGCATGCAATACTCTCCAAACACCATTATCATCCCAGTCTCCGCCTCTTGTTGGAACTAATGATTCATCTGAAGTATTTTCCTCCAGGGAAAAAAGTTGATCCTGTGAATGGAATGGCCCTGCTATATCTGCATAAGCTGCCTGTAGTAACAGGCCTGTACCGGCAACTCCTAAAGAGGAAGCAGCCTGCGAACTGGTAAGTGAGCTATTAAAAGTCTCATTTAGTTTTGTACAACTTCCCATTACAACAATAAGTGTAAGAAGAAGAAGTTGGGTTATTTTTTTAAAAGGTATCATACGTTTACTATTTATTACAATTATTAAAATGAAAAATTAAGTCCGAATGAAATACTCCTTGGAGTTGGATAAGGTATATATTCTATAGACCTGGAAGGATAAGCTCCATTGGTTTTATCAATATTTACCTCCGGGTCAAACCCACTAAATTTAGTTATTACAAATAAATTGCTTCCGCTTACATATAGGGTTAAGTTTTTAACATACCTGCCTATTGTTCCTGCATTATACCTGATGGTTGCATTTCTTAACTTAACATAGTCGCCTTTTTCCAAAAATCTATCTGAGGCGCCCACACCACTTGCCTTACCTTCAGTAGAATTAAAAGCTTTAAGATCAATATTTCGTCCTGATGTAATTCCGTTAATATTTGTAACAGACGTTGCCGTATTATTATATATTAAAAACCCAAAAGCGCCGCCGGCATTCATACTTAAAGTCCATTTGTCATAACGTAATGAAGTGCTAAGTCCACCAATAACATGTGGATTTGGATCACCTGCAAAAGCCGGATTGTCACCAATTTTTTGATTACCTGTAGCATCAAATCCTCCAAATGGCTTTAAATAATATTCATTTACGGGCTGATTATTTGTAATGATTTGAGATAAAGTACCTGATACACCCTGACCATCAATAGTACCTGTTATTATTTGAAGCGGTAACCCCGTATTAATATCATTAAAATTCTTTATGATATTTTTATTTTTTGCTATGTTGAAATTAACATCCCACCCGAAGTTAGTTTTATCAATAATGGATGCTCCAATAGCAAATTCAACACCCGAGTTTATCAGATCTGCAGGTAAATTAATAAAGTAAATAGCATTAGGAGCAGGCTGAATAGAATTTGTTTGGAACAAAATGTCCTTGGTGTCCTTGTGATAATAGTCAATGGAGCTGTAAATTTTTCCTTTCATAAAAGAAAAATCAAGTCCCACATTATATGAATGAGTTTCTTCCCATTTCAAATCAGGATTAGCTACTATAGATTGGGAGACATTATTAAAAGATCCTAAATTAAATTGTTCCTGTGCAGAACCTGAAGGAAATTCCTGGTTTCCTGTTACACCATACGATCCACGCAGTGCCAAACCTGAAAACAGAGTACTGTTTTCCATAAAGCTTTCTTTATTAATTAACCACTTAGCACCTACGGAAGGGAAATAGCCATATTTTTTATTTTTACCGAATTTGCTGGAGCCATCAGCTCTCATGGTTGCCGTTAATAAATATTTATCAAGGTAATTAAAATTTACCCTACCAAAGTAGGATTGTATCTCAGTTGTTGGGCTAACACCAGTGCCGTAAGGATTTTGCGTTTTAGCATTTTGAAAAATACTGGTGTAAGGTATAGAGATACGATTTGATTGGTCTAAGTTTGTATTGAAACCACGGGCATTTATTCCACCGCCGGAAGATTTGGTTTTCCAATATTCAAACCCTGCCAATGCATCTAATTTTAAATTTTTTGAAAGATCAACATTATAATTTAAGGTATGTGTAAAGGTTTCAGAATTTAATTTGGAATTTAAAATTGCTGCATTACCCTCACCCGAAAGACCTGGAAAGCCAGTAAGAAATCCTTCAATATTTATCATTCTATCTCCAACACCGTGATTGATACCATATAAAAATTTGTATTCAAGGTTATTTAATATTTTATATGCTGCAGAAACATGACCAAGAAATTGGCTTACATTACTTACATCAGAATAAGCATCGCTTACTGCAAGAGGGTTTGCAGTACCATTACTGTTTAAAATGTATAGCCCGTTTTTATCTCTGAATGCTACCGTAGGATTCCAGCTTAAAGCAGAAGACAATAAATTACCCGTTGAACCTACCTGGTTGGAAACGCTGGTAACATTTTCAGTATAATTGGCTGCGATTAAATTAAAATCAAATGTAAGCCGTTGATCTAAAAATTTATACGTACCTGCAAAGGTGCCTATATATTTATCTAAAGATGATTTTCTAAGAAATCCCTGATCAGAAGATGCTAAAAATGATGCACGGAATCTTCCGTTATCGGTACCCTGGCTAAATGCCAGATTATAATTCTGTGATAATTTATGCTGTGTAACTTCTTTTACAGCATCTACTGATGCTCCACCATCAAATGTTGTGGGAATACCATATTTGGTTAATGCGCTTCTAAATTGTGATGCATTCAGCACTGCAAATTTTTTCATAAATCCTATAGGAACAGAATAATTTACGCCTACATCTACTCTCAATGGACCTGCAGAGCCTTTTTTTGTTGTAATTGCTATAACACCATTAGCGCCTCTTGAACCATAAATAGCAGCAGAGGACGCATCTTTTAATACATCTATCTGTGCAATATCATTTGGGTTAATAAAGAGAAGCGGGTTAGAACCTGCGGTTGCACCAAATGCGCCACTAAAATTAGGCCTTGCAGTACCACCATCAAGCGGTACTCCATCAATAACATATAATGGGCTTTGGCTTGCTCTTATTGAAGAGTTACCTCTTATTTTTACAGTAGTAGCACCACCCGGAGCACCTGTGTTGTTGGTAACCTCCAAGCCTGCAACTTTGTTTTGAAGTAATTGTTCAGGAGCAACAATAACCCCCTGGTTAAAATCTTTTGCTGTAATAGAAGTTACTGCTCCGGTAACATCTCTTTTTCTGGCCGTGCCGTATCCTACAACTACAACAGCATTTAAATTGGTGTTTTGAGTTACCAATGATACATCAACAGCACCCTGGCCACTTGTATTTCTTTCTGTAGTTTCATACCCTACTGAAGAAAATACTAAAACAGCATTTCCTGAAACATTTAATGAATAGGTACCATCAGATGAAGTTTGTGTAGCCTGCTTTGCGCCTCTTACTGATACAGTAACACCTGCTACACCGTTGCCTTGGGGATCGGTAACTTTACCGGTAACAGTTTTCTGTTGTGCAAAAGTTAGAGAAAAGCAAGAAAGAATAAAAATAAATGTAATAAAAATTTTTTGTCTCATGAGCAATCGTTTATTATGTGAAGGTTTAAATAATGTGTAACATACACACATTTGTTAAATTAACAAAAGTTTTTTAAAGAATTTTTCTCAGGTTAGCGAAAAGTGATTAGGAAGTATTTTTAAGAGGACTAACTTTTTTGTTGATTTGCTGCATGAGGATAAAATAATTTTTTGAAAGAATCAATTCTTTAATACCTCCCCAGTTTGCAGGTCAATAAATATTATTTTGTTTTTAATAAAAGAAAGAATTTTTAGTTGTTCAAATTGAACATCATCTTTAGGGTCACGCCTTACTATTAAAGGCTTTTCCTGTAGTTTAAAATATATCAGTTGCTCGTTGCCCATATTTTCATAAGCTGTTACTTCTATTGTGCAATCACCCTTTTCATTTTTTTCTTCAATAAGAATATGCTCCGGACGAATTCCGATTTCAATGGGTTTGCCGGTATATTTTTTTATTGTTTCGGGCAGGTCAACAAAACTAATAGTACATTTCCCCTCATCACTTTTAAAAATAAACCCATTTTCATTTTGAATAGAGCCTTTTATAAAATTCATTGCAGGTGATCCGATAAAGCCTGCAACAAATCTGTTTGCAGGATGATTGTACAGATGAATGGGCGTATCAAGTTGCATCAGTTTACCCTTATTTAAAACAGCAATACGGTTTCCCAATGTCATTGCTTCCACCTGGTCGTGTGTTACATAAATCATGGTAGCATTTATCTCACGATGCAGCTTTTGCAATTCTATTCTCATCTGGCTGCGAAGTTTTGCATCCAGATTAGAAAGTGGCTCATCAAATAAAAAAACCTTTGGGCGGCGAATGATTGCCCTGCCAATGGCAACCCTTTGGCGTTGCCCGCCGGATAAGGATTTGGGCTTGCGATGTAATTCTTCTTCCAACTCAAGCAATTGGGCTGTCTGCATTACTCTTTCTTCAATTTCTTTTTTTGAAAACCGTTTCAGGCGTAAGCCAAAAGCCATATTTTCATACACTGTCATGTGAGGATACAATGCATAGTTTTGAAATACCATTGCAAGATCACGATCCTGAGGGTTTTTTTCATTTATTCTTTTCCCATCAATAGTAAGAACGCCTTCTGTAATTTCTTCCAGTCCTGCAATCATACGTAGTAAAGTAGATTTGCCGCAGCCGGATGG
>JANXQO010000144.1 GCA_025353485.1 Chitinophagales bacterium | reverse complement strand
CGGCCTGTCCTGAATCTTTAAAACGCACGGGAATTAACTGAAGTTTGCCGCATGTCCATACATCATCGTATTGAACAGTAAGGTTCGTGTAAGTTAGTTGTGCAAAGGATTGTACGCTGCCTGCAAAAAGAAATACGCAGAAAAAAATGAATGGAATTTTTAAAGGCAATTGTTTTGAACCGGGCTTGAGTATTTTATGGCATCGCCTCTTGCGTCGCACTCTTGTACTGCTTGCCCCGCTAAGGCGGGGTTCAAAACTTTTATGATCTTTAGGCGAATTAAATAACAGCATACCAATTAAAGGGCTTTTCATTTTTTGGTTCAGCTATTTTTTCTAAAGATGGATTTCAAACGAAACTACACTACTATTTTAAAATAAACGTGTAAAGTATGCTGCTATTGTTCACATACTCATATTGCTTACGCCAAACTTCCATTCGCTTCGGTCTGAGCTTCGGTAAAAGCTCAATAGAATATCCAAACGTACAAGCGTGCGACGCAAGAAAAGCTTCATTGAAATATCGCAGTT
The DNA here is from genome assembly GCA_025353485.1 of Chitinophagales bacterium. Classification (GTDB taxonomy): domain Bacteria; phylum Bacteroidota; class Bacteroidia; order Chitinophagales; family Chitinophagaceae; genus Ginsengibacter. The sequence goes on along the minus strand of JANXQO010000144.1, from coordinate 11,524 downwards.
GGGCTCATAAAAACTCCCTGTTATCTTTGCAGTATGATGGATAAAAAAGTTCGTGTTCGTTTTGCCCCGTCACCAACCGGCGGTTTGCATTTGGGTGGTGTAAGAACTGTGCTGTTTAATTATTTATTTGCCAAACATTTTGGTGGTGATTTTATTTTAAGAATTGAAGATACAGACCAAACCCGTTTTGTAGAAGGTGCAGAGGATTACATTTTTGAATGTTTAAAGTGGTGTGGTTTAACCCCTGATGAAAGCCCTTTGCACGGGGGCCCTTATGCGCCTTACCGGCAGAGTGAACGCAAAGAAATTTACAGGCAATATGCAGAGCAACTGCTGAAAGATGGCCATGCATATTATGCGTTTGATACGCCGGAAGAACTGGATGCAAAGCGAAAAGAAATCCCAAACTTTCAATACAATCACCAGCATCGTTTAGCGCTGCGTAATTCTGTTTCTTTAACCGAAACAGAAACCGCAAAATTGCTGGAAAAAAATGTGCCGTATGTGATCCGCATAAAAATGCCGGATAATGAAGAAGTAAGATTTACAGATATGATCCGCGGCGAAGTAAATTTTCATTCTTCACAAACAGATGACAAGGTTTTATTGAAGGCAGACGGTATGCCTACCTATCATTTGGCTGTTGTGGTGGATGATTATTTAATGAAGATAACGCATGCCTTTCGCGGAGAGGAATGGTTGCCGAGCGCTCCTGTACATATTTTACTTTGGAAATATTTGGGATGGATAAATGATATGCCAAAGTGGGCGCATCTTCCATTGATTTTAAAGCCGGATGGTAATGGAAAGCTAAGTAAGAGAGATGGTGACAGGCTTGGCTTTCCGGTGTTTGCAATGAACTGGACAGACCCGAAAACAGGCGATCCCGATAGCCATCGGGAGATAAAGGGTTTTAAAGAACTCGGATTTTTACCGGAAGCATTTTTAAATCTACTTGCAGTACTCGGTTGGAACGACGGAACAGAACAGGAAATTTATTCGCTTGATGAAATGATAGAAAAATTTTCAATCGAAAGAGTGCATCATGCCGGTGCAAAATTTGATTATGAAAAAGCGAAGTGGTTTAATCATGAATGGATAAAACGGTTACCGGTTACCAGTTACCAGTTACGGGTTAAGAAAATTTTTGAAGAGAAGGGTTTAGTAATTACTGATGATGAAAAATTTGTAAAGGTTTTGGAATTGGTAAAAGACCGCTGCACATTGCTTACTGATTTTTATGAGCAATCCGTTTTCTTTTTTGTTGCTCCCTCAACAATTGATATTGATTCCATCAAACCAAAATGGAATGAAAACAAACAAATGTTTTTTGTTGAACTGATAAGAGCCTATGAACTTTTACAACAATGGCAGCATGATGATCTTGAAAATACTTTTAAAGAAATTGCTGCAGCGCATCAATTAAAATCCGGTGAGCTAATGTTACCATTGCGTATAATGCTTGTTGGCGGCAAGTTTGGGCCGGGTGTTTTTGATATTGCATCGGTGATCGGCAAAGATGAAACTGTAAAACGGATTGAATATACATTAGGTTTATTGTAACAAATATTATAAAATAACGTATCACTAAAAGAATACAAAAACGTCATTGCGAGGAGCAAAGCGACGAAGCAATCTTATAATACATTTGCAATATCAAAAGAAATAAAAATGAAACATGGTGGATGCGTTTATATTATAACCAATCAATACAATAGAGTTTTGTATACAGGTGTAACAGCAGAATTAAGAGCAAGAATATTGGAACATAAAACAAAGTTTTATCCTAAAAGTTGTACGGCAAAATATAATTGCAATAAAATTGTATGGTACTAAACTTTTCCACGAATTGAAGAAGCCATAGAAAAAGAAAAACAAATTAAAGATGAAAGTAGAAAAGATAAAGAAAATTTAATAGCAAGCATAAATCAACATTAAAAGATTTATGGGGCGACATTCAGGATTTATATTGAAATATTAGATTGCTTCGTCGTTCCTCCTCGCAATGACGTAAATTTTATTTTTTTTATTTGAATGTTTGTAATATGAAGTGGCTGCAACAAAATAAACTGATTGCTTTTCTTGCTTTAATAAAATTCATTCTTCCCTTTATGCTCGTTGATAGTATTTGGGAATTGCATAGGGATGAATATTTATATTATCAGCAGGGTCAGCATCTTGCTTTTGGTTATTTGGAAAACCCGCCAATGATAGGTTTGCTGGGTTATATCTCTTCTTTGTTTGGCGGCTCCTATTTCTTCATAAAATTTTGGTCAGCTTTATTTGGAGCACTCGCACTAATTGTTACTGCTGCTATTGCAAAAGAGTTAGGCGGAAAATTATTTGCGCAATTTGTTGCAGCCTTAGGTATTATTTTTTCAGCTTACATGAGAATTCATTTTTTATTTCAGCCAAATTTTCTCGATATATTTTTTTGGACATTAAGTGTTTATTATCTTCTTCGATATATCAATACGCAACAAAATAAATATTTCTATTTTCTAAGTTTTGCGCTTGCATTGGGATGGTGGAGTAAATATTCTGTACTATTTTTTATTGCTGCAATTGTACTATCAATACTGTTTACAAAACACAGAATTATTTTTACCAAAAAACATTTTTGGTTTTCGGTATTGTTTGGGTTAATTCTTATCACTCCAAATATTTTGTGGCAATACTTTCATAAGTTTCCTTTTATACATCACATGAAGGAATTACAGGAAACACAATTACGATACATTAATAAAGCAGATTTTTTAAAAGATCAGATACTGATGTTGCTTCCTTTATTTTTTGTGTGGATAGGAGGATTAATATGGCTATTGAAGAATAACAACTACCGCATCATTGCTTATATGTATTTAATTGTAATAATTCTGCTTATGACTGGAAGCGGTAAAAGTTATTACTCCCTTGGCGCTTACCCAATGTTGCTTGCTGCAGGCGGAGTTTGGCTGGAAAACTTAAGCACAAAAAGAATATGGATACGTTATGCAGCAACAATCGTAATACTCTTGCTGGCATTACCTTTCATCCCTATCCTCCTCCAAATACAATCACCTCATGCAATGGCAGCATTCAATAAAAAATATAAGATTGAAAAAATTGGATTATTAAAATGGGAAGACCAACAGGAGCATGCTTTGCAGCAGGATTTCGCTGATATGCAGGGTTGGAAAGAACTTGCTGCAAAGGCAGAAAATTTTTATACTGTCCTGGCGGATTCAATAAAAAATAATACTATAATTTATTGTAGAAATTACGGGCAGGCTGGAGCATTAAAATATTATGGAAAAGATAAAAGCTTTGTGAACAAAACTATTTGTGATAACGGCACATTTCTTTTATGGATACCGCATGATTTGGTTTTTAAAAATTTGATTTTTGTGGGAAGAAGAATCCCGGATAAGGATGATGAAGTGTTTAACCATTTTGAAAAAGTAACAATTATTGATTCTGTTACAAATACTCTGTCAAGACAATTGGGAGATAAAATTATTTTTTTTCAAAATGCTGATTCTGTTGCAAGTGAATTAGCAAGAGAAGGCTTAGACAAAATGAGATCTGAATTTCAAAAATAATCATCCCTGCTTCTCCATCAAATCTACAATTTCCTTCCAGTCACTATTGTATAATTTTTTAAGATGAGCAACATCATTTTTATCTAAACAAACAATATTAGTTGTATTATCAATTGCATGTTGTGCGGTTCGTATGCCGGGGATAACAGTGCTTACTGAATCAAAATTTAAAATGAAACTTAATGCCAACGAAATTTTGCTGATGTTATATTTTTCGCAAAGTGTCCATACTTTTTCTTCAAGAATTTTATTTGTCTTACTGATGATATCTCTTGTAAGCCTGAATTTTCTGTGATCATCATCTGAGAACTTTGCATCTTCTGTAAATTTTCCTGTGAGCAAACCAAACTGCAATGGCATGCGTGCAATAATTCCATATCCTTTTTTATTTGCCTCTTCCATTACAGGCAATGCTTTTTGATTAATAAGATTAAATACCAATTGAAAACCCCGTCCCACCAGGTCATCCCCGTCCGTACCGGCACGGGCGGGCGGGCGGGCTTCTCCGGATTTTTTCTCCATTAAATAATTTGCTTCTGCCTCAGGATAAAAAGTATTTAAGGATAATCCCCAATGCCTGATCTTGCCCTCTTTTTTTAAAAGCTTCATTGCTTCTATGCATTGCTCTTTTTCAAAATGCTGCATGCGTGCGGAGTGTAATTGATAGTAATCAATATGATCTCTCTTTAATCTCTTTAAACTTTTTTCGCAAGCTTCTAAAATATATTCTTTTGAATAATCTAATTGTATTTTATTATCTATTACACGATGTCCAACTTTTGTAGCGATGATAACCTCTTTATTATTTCTAAATTCTTTTCCAATTAATTCTTCTGAATGGCCAAGCCCATAAAAATCTGCCGTATCAAAAAAATTAATTCCTACATCTAATGACTTACGCAAGGCAGCCACAGAAGTATTATCATCTGCAGGCCCCCATCCTATAGGAGTATCACCTACAACAGCATTGCCACCAATTGCCCAGGCACCAAAACCAATTTCACTAACCATCAGGTCTGTTGTTCCAAATTTTCTATAATTCATACACCTAATATAGTTACATTTTATTTCATTTATTTTTGATGTTAGAATGTATAATTTATGAGCAGACCGATAAGAGTACTTGTTGCAAAGGTTGGGTTAGATGGCCATGACCGGGGCGCAAAAGTTATTGCCACGGCTCTACGGGATGCAGGCATGGAAGTAATTTATACCGGCTTACGGCAAACCCCTGAAATGGTTGTTAATGCTGCCTTACAGGAAGATGTGGATGCAATAGGTATAAGCATTTTAAGCGGCGCACACAATACTGTGTTTCCAAAAATTCTGCAATTATTAAAAGAAAAAAAAATGGATGATGTATTGCTGACCGGCGGGGGTATTATCCCTGAAGGCGATATGAAAACTTTAAATGAAATGGGGGTTGGCAAATTATTTCCACCTGAAACACGAACAACTGACATTGCAGATTATATAAAGAACTGGGTAAAAGAAAATCGAAGTTTTTAAGAATTTTGAAGCTGCATGCTGCAAGAAAAAAATATTATAAATTGAATAAAATTTAATCAACGAATTACATCAGTATAAAACGAATCGCATGTACAACACGCTACTCACTTCTTTAGAAAACGGAATCTTCACCATCACCATCAATCGTCCTGATAAAATGAATGCATTAAACCAGGAAGTGATGAATGATCTTAATAATGTAATGGATGAAGTTTATAAAAACACAGAAATAAAATCAGCGATCATAACAGGCTCAGGAGAAAAGGCATTTGTTGCAGGCGCAGACATTTCAGAATTTTCCGGACTATCACAACAACAGGGAATGTCTCTTGCAAAAAAAGGACAGGATATTTTTTTTAAAATTGAGAATTCGCCTAAACCTGTTATTGCTGCCGTGAATGGCTTTGCACTCGGCGGTGGCTGCGAGCTCGCAATGGCTTGCCACATGCGTATTGCAAGTGACAATGCAAAATTTGGGCAACCTGAAGTGAACCTCGGTTTGATACCCGGCTATGGCGGCACTCAACGGTTAACCATGCTTATTGGTAAAGGCAAAGCAATAGAATTATTATTGACAGGGAATATGATTGATGCTGCAACAGCCTTACAATTAGAATTAGTGAATTATGTTGTTCCGCAGGAGCAACTTTTAAATAAAGCAAAAGAAATTTTAACGACTATAAATTCCAAAGCACCAATTGCTGTTACAAAATGCATCAACGCTGCCAATCATGCTTTCACAGGAATTAAAGGATATGAACAGGAATTATTTGGCTTTAGTGAATGCTTTACTACAGAAGATGTAAAAGAAGGAACGGCAGCATTTTTGGAAAAGAGGAAACCGGATTTTAAAGGAAAATAACCTCACCCCTAACCCCTCTCCCTCATTCCCTCTCCGGTGGGGAGGGAGGCCAAACAATTATTCTGTATTCATCTTAAGTACTGACAGCTCATTATGTAATTTTCAATCAGCATAAACGGTCATTGTGCGGTTGGAAGTTCTCCCCCACCGGGGGAGTTAGAGGGGGCTTTAGAGTTGCCTAAAAAATCCTCACCACTTTTACAAACCTCCCTTTATAATATTCATTCAGCGGGGTAACCACAACCCCATTCGCTTTACCCGAAGAAGAATGTATAAACTGCAACTCACCATTTGGGTTTGAAACTACAATACCCATATGGCCAACAAATCTTTCCGTGCTGTCAGTGCCTGTAAATAAAATAATGTCTCCGCGTTTTGCATCCTGTACAGCAATTTCTTTTCCAACGTTAGTAAAATCAATTGATGATCGTGGTACTTTAATTTGAAAATGATTAAAAACATAAGTTATAAAACCGGAGCAATCAAAACCTTTTTGAGGATCAGTAGATGCATATAAATAAGGAGTACCGATAAGCGATTCAGCAAAAGCAACTATGGCTTCCGGTTGAATTTTTCCGGTAGCAATTTGTACCGGCAAAGTATCTCTTAGTGGGGGTGAATTGTGGGGTAATATTATAACTCCTGTATCTTTTACTAAAGGAGCATCATCTCTTATTGTATCCTGCGATGTATTGTGAACAGGAAGAGGAGATTTAAAATGATAATATAATATCACCAAACAAATAATAATTACCACTGAAGAGAATAATTGAATTTTCATCAATGCCAATATATCTAAAATCAATCCAATTCCCTCACCCTAACCCTCTCCACAAGTGGATAGGGAACTCAAAAATTGTCTGAACCATGATTTATAGGATTAGTAGATTATCATGATTGTGGAATTACCTGCACCACCTGCACTTCGTTAGGCTTAACGCATCAAGGCTCCTATGTTGAGTTTACAGTAGCACGAAGCTTAATCAGGGAACCATCCCGAAAAAGGGATATAATCTTTTTCGGGGGGTCTTTTTTTTGGTTACTTTTTTTGGACAAGCAAAAAAAGAACATATAAGGCCTCACCCTCGGTCCCTCTCCCATAGAGAGGGAGGCCAAGCTTCAGTTTTTCAATAAAATTTTCTTACTAACTTCTCATTAAAATATTTTCAATCAGCTAAAGAAACTTCGAACCGTCCTTCTCCTCAAGGAGAAGGTGCCAAGGGCGGATGAGGTAAAAAACCTTTGCGAAACTTTGCGTTTCCTTTGCGACCTTTGCGAGACAAAAAATAATTTCAAATGGAATTCAGAACAGAAAAAGATACCATGGGTGAAGTGAAAGTCCCAGCCGAAGCCTACTATGGCGCCCAAACCCAGCGCAGCATAGACAACTTCAAAATCGCCCAGGACATCAACCGCATGCCCAAAGAAATTATTAAAGCATTCGCCTACTTAAAAAAAGCAGCAGCAATAACAAACGAACAAGCAGGCGTTCTGCCCAAAGAAAAAAGCGACATGATCGGCAAAGTATGTGATGAAATATTAGCAGGCAAACTCGACGAATATTTTCCATTAGTTGTTTGGCAAACCGGCAGCGGAACACAAAGCAACATGAATGTAAATGAAGTGATCGCCTACAGAGGTCACGTACTTAATGGAGGAAAGCTCGAAGACAAAGAAAAATTCCTTCACCCCAAAGATGATGTAAATAAAAGCCAGTCCAGTAACGACACCTTCCCTACAGCAATGCACATTGCTGCCTATAAAATATTACATGAGCTAACCATACCCGCCATAGAAAAATTAAAAGACACGCTCAAAGCAAAGAGCAGGGAATTTATGCATGTAGTAAAGATCGGCAGAACACATTGCATGGATGCAACACCGCTAACAGTAGGTCAGGAATTCAGCGGCTACGTATCACAGTTAGAGCATGGATTAAAAGCCATAAAAAATACATTGCCGCATTTGAGTGAGCTTGCCCTCGGTGGAACCGCCGTAGGCACCGGCATTAACACGCCACCCAACTATGCAGAAAATGTTGCCAAACAAATTGCAACACTAACCGGGCTTCCCTTTGTAACAGCCCAAAATAAATTTGAAGCCCTTGCCGCCCACGATGCCATTGTTGAAAGTCATGGTGCATTAAAAACAGTTGCCGTAAGCCTCATGAAAATTGCCAACGACATCCGCCTGCTTTCCTCCGGACCACGCAGCGGCATTGGTGAAATTCATATACCTGATAACGAACCCGGCTCATCCATTATGCCGGGCAAGGTGAACCCCACGCAATGCGAAGCCCTCACCATGATTGCCGCACAGGTTATGGGCAATGATGTTGCCATAACAATCGGCGGCGCCACCGGGCATTTTGAGCTGAATGTTTTTAAGCCCGTGATGATCTACAACTTTTTGCACAGCGCACGCCTGCTGGGTGATGGCTGCATAAGCTTTAACGATAAATGCGCCACCGGCATTGAGCCCATTACCGAAAACATAAAAAAGCATGTAGATAATTCACTCATGCTCGTTACCGCACTCAACACAAAAATTGGTTATTACAAAGCCGCCGAAATAGCCCAGAAGGCGCACAAACAAGGAACAACATTAAAAGAGATGGCAGTAAAACTCGGCTACGTTACCCCCGAACAATTTGATGAATGGGTTAACCCTGCGAGCATGGTGGGTGAATTGCCGGAGTAAAAAAGAATGGACGTCATAGCGAGGAGCAGCGAGGGTTTGAGCGTTTAGTCTGCGACGAAGCTATCCCCTGAGTAATGATTGAATGTTGAATGAGTTGGGGCTGTGAACTGATGTACATATCTCAACTTCAGTCCCCGCTTTCCATTACAAATCCGGCGCAAGACCTTTGCACAAAATCTTCACCGTGTTTTCCATTTCAATCGGGCAGCCAGTCAACAGAAGAATAATATTTAGCTTTCATTATATTTGATAAGTATGCAGCACCGTTTAATAGAGAACAATCTTGCAAATCTGAATTTCAAATTTGTTTTCCTTATCTCTTTTCTTTTTTTGTTTAGTGTTGGCAAAGCGCAACTTAATGCAAACGAAATTTATAAAATATCATCAGACTATATTGTATCAATTGAAGTACAACATAAAGACAAAAGTATTTCAACAGGATCAGGTTTTTATTTCGCAGACATAAATGCAATTGTTACAAACAATCATGTAATAAAAAATTTCGAAAAAATAAAACTAACCTACTTCAATGGTAAAGATTATGAAGGAACATTTGTAATTGCAACCGACTCAATAAATGATATTGCTATTTTAAGATCAGCACAAGGTTATAGTTTTAAAGATGGCTTAAAAAGAAATACTGAAGATTATCAAATTGGTCAAAAGATATTTGTTATTGGTAATCCCTTAGGATTGAATTACACTGTAACTGAGGGAATAATTTCATCAATTAGGAAATCTCCTAGTGATGAAATTATACAATTTACAGCACCGGTATCACCAGGTTCGAGCGGAAGTCCAATCCTAAATGAAAGTGGTCAAGTGTTAGGTGTTGTTAGCTTTCAAATGAAGGAAGGGCAAAATCTAAATTTTGCGATTCCCATAAAATATGTAATAAATCTTTCGGTCAAATATCCCTCAACAAATAGCCGCAATGAAGATGCAACAACGGATAGGTATTCTAATATTTCTACAAATAAGTTATTGTTACTCGCTGAGAATCTATATAAAAATGGAAGTTGGGAAGAAAAAACTCGAATAGTAAAAACAATTTTAAAACGTTCCGATATTCAGGATAGTTTATATCCAATAATTGCTTTAAAAGCTATTAAACATATTTTTTGGTTTGATTTCGAAGCGGATTTTGTAAAATCATTCTCTCAATATTTTAATGATTATTACTATAACAATGCATCTTTATCTGATGATGAATTAGTTGATTTATTAACTAAGTCCTTAGAGATAACTAAACTTTATAACTACAACACGACAATACCTATAAAAATTAATTTGGTTTTTGCATATCTGGCACTAAAAGAAAATGCTTGTAAATTAGCATACATCTTTTTCAAATCTGCTATTAATGTAAATGATACTTCTACCCTTGCATTAAATGGAATGAATGACTTTTATAGAGCCTTCCCTAAAACAATATCAAGAGTACCTGATACACTTTATAATTGTAAAGACAAGCCCTCTAATTTTGCTGAACCTGATTCGGTGAAATATTATTTGCAAAAAATTATTCAATATCATCCTAAGTTTTATGAGGGATATTTAAAATTGATTGATTTTTATTTCGACAAAAGATCAACTAAATATTATAATCCAGACATTGCGTTTGATTATTTCTTAAAATGCAATCAACTTGATCCTCGAAATCCACTTGCTTTTAAAAATTACATTTCTAAATTATTTTTCTCTTATAGAGAAAATAAAAATTTGTACTTATATGATAAGGCTGAAGAAACAATCAAGAAGTACTCAACAGCTTTTAAAAAAAGCTCTGAGTTTACAAACTTTATAGCAGAAAGATTTAAAGATAATAGCGATGACTATAGCTATAAATCTGTTGAAAGAAAATATCTCCTCAAAAAAGCGATAAAATTTTATTCAGAGTCAATTGATTACTTCCTTACTGAATATAACAATAATATCCTAACCAAAAATGATATAGTATTATCAAAGGAAGATGAAGCAGTGGTAAAATGGTTTGCGAGTTATGCTAAAGATCATCCCTACAAAGAAGAATATATATGTACAAAATATTTACAAATAGCAGAGATATATATGGATATAAAAGAATTCGATAATGCATATTTAAATATTCAAAAATCTCTCAAGGTGCTTCCCAATTACTCTGATAATTTAAAAATGCTTGGAAAGTATTATTTGAACAAGCCAGAACCAAATTATCAAGAAGCAATCTTTTTCTACAAAAAATATATTGAAAAAGTACCGAATGATAATAATGTGCTTACAGATTTGGCAAACTGTTATGCTGATACAGGAGAATTGGAATTAGCAGAGCAATTCTATAAACAAGTTCGAGATCAATGTGATGTTTGTTATTTTAATAACTATTTACTGGCTTTATTTTATATGGACACAAATAGAAAAGATGCAGCAATGAAAATATACAATGAATTAGTTGGAGCGAAGCAATCGTATTTAGTTAATCTACTTCAAAAAAAATTATTTCCTAAATAACACATCTTCGTAAAGCCGGATTAGTTATGAGCATTATTTCAAATCCTAAGTGTGGGTAATATGATATGTAAGCATTTTTATATTGAATTAAAGAACGCTGTGCTTGTCTTTTCATTTGCTGGACTGTGAGCTTTTTATATTCCTCTTTATCCTCAATATGATCTGGAATCGGGTTTTGAGACTCTGCTATTGTATTCTTGAGATACGGCAAAAATGTGGAGCTTATGTGCTTATTTAAATTTTGATTACCCGTATCAACAGTCATTAAATTAAAAAGTTGATTAAGCTTATCAGGCAAAGGATAATATGGCTTATAATCCTTTAAATTAATTTCTAATTTTTGAATCTCATTATTAATGTCAACGATTTGTTTTATTATATA
>JANXQO010000139.1 GCA_025353485.1 Chitinophagales bacterium | reverse complement strand
ATAGTGTTTCTAAAAATAGTACATTTAACCACTCCATAATTAACCAGTTAATTAATTTGCGATGAAACTTACTATACGGTTGCAGCTTTCCACGATGATGTTTTTAAATTTTTTTGTTTGGGGTGCATGGTTTGTAACCATGGGAACTTTTTTAAAATCGATACCCGGTGTTACTGATGTACAGGTAGGCTTAGCATACGGCACACAATCGCTGGGGGCCATCATAGCACCATTTATTATTGGTTTAATTGCAGATAAATATTTTGCTGCACAAAAAATTCTGGGAGTGCTTCATCTGGCTGGTGCGGGGTTAATGTATTATATTTCTACGGTAAATAATTTTTCTGCTTTTTATCCTGCCCTGCTTATATATATGATTCTCTATATGCCAACACTGGCTTTGGTAAACGCAGTTTCGTTTAAGCAAATGCACAGTCCTGAAAAACAATTTTCCAATGTTCGGGTTTGGGGTACTATTGGCTGGATAGCGGCAGGATTAATTATTGCATGGCTCTCCTGGGAGCAGAAACATTCTTTGTCACTTACCTTTCAACTTTCAGCAATTGTATCGGTTGTATTGGGTATTTTTAGTTTTACATTGCCTGATACTCCTCCTGTAAAAACAGGAACCAAAACATCTTTCAGAGATATTATTGGGCTTGACGCACTTGGATTATTGAAAGATAAAAACTTCCTTATTTTCTTTCTTGCTTCTTTGCTCATCTGTATCCCGCTTGCATTTTATTACCAGGAAACAAATATTTTTTTAAATGAATTAAATGTAAAAGGAGCCGCAGGTAAAATGACTTTAGGGCAAATGTCTGAAACTTTATTCCTCTTTTTAATGCCATTATTTTTTGTTCGTTTGGGTGTAAAAAAAATGCTTTTGATTGGTATGGCAGCATGGGCCATAAGATACCTGCTTTTTGCATTTGGAGATACAGGAAGTGGCATGTGGATGCTATATGCAGGAATAATTTTTCATGGTATTTGTTACGATTTTTTCTTTGTAACAGGTCATATTTATACAAATGAAAGAGCCGGAGAACGCATTCGATCTTCTGCACAGGGAATGATAACATTAGCAACGTATGGCGTGGGAATGCTTATAGGCTTTTGGTTTGCGGGCTTAATAGCAGAAAAATATTCCGGAACAAATGGTCACGATTGGAAAAGCATCTGGCTTATACCTGCCGGAATTGCATTTTTGGTAATGCTGATGTTTGCAATATTTTTTAAAGGGAATAAGAAAACAAATGTTACTGATACCCAAATTGATGAAGGGCTTGCCGCAGGCCCTGTTTCTTAATTAATAATTTTTTATAAAATGCCTGTTCAAACCTCACGAAGAAATGTTTTAAAAAATATGGTATTTGCTGCATCTGCAGTTATTGCTGCACCTGTGGTTTCTTTTGCATCACAAAATAAAATTGAAAATAAAACTAAATTAAAAGGCAATATCAACCATTCAGTTTCAAGATGGACGTTTGGATATCTTTCATTAGATGAATTGTGTAAAGCAGTAAAAGAAATAGGATTTAATGCTATTGATCTGGTGAAGCCCAAAGATTGGCCTACGCTGCAGCACCACGGCATTTACAGCTCTATGTGTTATACTGCCGGCGATAATAATTTAAATAATGGATTGAATAACCCGGTCTATCATGAAAACCTCATAAAAGAATATTTGGAAACGATCCCGATAATGGCAAAAGCAGGATACAAAAATCTTATTTGCTTTAGCGGTAAGCGTGAAGGAATGGATGATGAAACAGGAATGAAAAATTGTATGGATGCGTTGAAAAAGATTTTACCATTAGCAGAGAAGAATGGTGTTACAATGGTGATGGAGCTTTTAAACAGCAAGATTGATCATAAAGATTATATGTGTAACCATGTAGAATGGGGAGCAGAATTATGTAAACGCATTAGCTCAGAAAATTTTAAATTGCTGTTTGATATTTACCACATGCAAATACAGGAAGGAGATATTATAAGGAACATCAGAGATTATCATCAATACATTGCGCATTATCATACGGGAGGCATTCCCGGCAGGCATGAAATTAATGATACACAGGAACTGTATTACCCTGCAGTAATGAAAGCAATTGTTGAAACAGGTTATAAAGGTTATGTAGCACAGGAATTTGTTCCGACAATGAAAGATAAATTAGACTCGCTTAAAGAAGCAATAAAAATTTGTGATGTATAAAAAAACCCTCTAAATCTCCCTAAAGGAAGACTTGGGAAGATTGTAATTTAAGAGAGTATATAAACAATATGAACGAAAAATCACTATATAAAAATAGAGGAATGTTTGAAGGGGCAAATCATTTAGTTTTTGGATTTGCCAAACAACTAAGAAAGGAAATGACAGATACAGAAAAAATTTTGTGGGTGCATTTAAAATCAGGAATACAGAATATAAAATTCAGACGACAACATCCCATTGGACTTTATGTTGCAGATTTTTTCTGTCATAAATTAAAACTTATTATAGAAGTGGATGGCAGCATTCATGATCTGAAGGAAATAAAAATATACGATGAAGAAAGAGAAAAATACTTTATTGGATTAGGTTATAAAATTATAAGATTTAGCAATACACAAGTGTACAATCAATTGGAATTTATTTTAGCTGAAATAAATTCTATTGTTGAAACAGAATTACATAAACAGATTATTAACTAAAAGCAAAGTCCTCCCTTTAGGGAGGATTTAGGAGGGTTTTTTTTATGGCAGAAAATACTTATGATGCAATTGTAATAGGCTCAGGAATTTCAGGAGGTTGGGCTGCAAAAGAGCTTACTGAAAAAGGCCTCAAAACAATAATGCTTGAGAGAGGCAGAAACATTGAGCATGTAAAAGATTATGTAAATGCCACTAAGGGTTCGTGGGAGTTTCCTCACCGTGGCGGCCGCACACAGCAAATGGTAAAAGATTATCCAAACTTAAAAAGAGACTATCCGTTAAATGAAACTAATCTTGATTTTTGGGTGAATGAAAAGGAAAGCCCTTACACAGAGGTTAAAAGATTTGACTGGTACAGAGGCTATCAGGTTGGAGGCCGCTCACTAACATGGGGCAGGCAATCTTACCGATGGAGTGACCATAGTTTTGATGCGAATGCAAAAGATGGTATTGCTGTAGATTGGCCTATCCGGTATAAAGACATTGCTCCCTGGTACAGTTACGTAGAAAAATTTGCAGGCATTAATGGATCAAAAGAAGGATTATCTCAATTGCCGGATGGCGAATTTTTACCTGCTATGGAATTTAATTGTGTAGAGAAGGATGTGGTTGCACGGGTAAATGCGCATTACAAAAGCAAAAGAATAATTATGGGAAGAAGTGCGAATCTTACTGCTCCTTTACAAGCCAGAACCAATTGCCAATACAGAAATAAATGTTGGCTCGGTTGCCCGTTTGGCGGGTATTTTAGCACACAGTCCTCTACGCTTCCTGCAGCAATGGCTACGGGTAAATTAACCCTTCGTCCATGGTCTATTGTTACACAAATACTTTATGATAAAGACACCAAAAAAGCAAAAGGAGTAAGGGTTCTTGATGCACAAACAAATCAGACATATGATTACTTTGCTAAAATAATATTTTTAAATGCTTCCACATTAAATTCAACATGGGTATTAATGAACTCGGCTACTGATGTTTGGCCCGGTGGCTTAGGCAGCAGCAGCGGAGAATTAGGTCATAATCTTATGGATCACCATTTACGTGTGGGGGCAGGTGGCACAGTTGAAGGATATGAAGATAAATATTATTTTGGCCGTCGTCCCAATGGTCCTTATATACCTCAGTTCAGAAATCTTTTTGGTGATAAACGTGAATACCTGCGTGGCTTTGGCTACCAGGGTGGGGCCAGCAGATCCGGATGGAGCCGTGATATTGCAGAAATGAATATTGGCGGCGATTTCAAAGATGCTTTATCAGAGCCAGGGCCATGGAGTATAGGTTTTGGGGGTTTTGGTGAGATACTTCCTTATCATGAAAACCAGGTTACATTAGATAAAAACAAAAAAGATAAATGGGGCTTGCCCATACTTGCCATAGATGCTGAGATAAAGGAGAATGAAAAAAAGATGCGTGAGGATATGGCCAATGATGCAAAAGAAATGCTTGAAATAGCAGGGATAAAAAATGTTAAAAGCTATAATGGAGAATATGGTTTGGGACAAGGCATTCATGAAATGGGTACTGCACGTATGGGAGCAGATCCAAAAACATCTGTATTAAATAAATGGAACCAGGTATGGGATGCACAAAATGTTTTTGTAACCGATGGCGCATGCATGACGTCAGCAAATTGTGTTAATCCATCACTTACTTATATGGCGCTTACTGCCCGGGCTGTTGATTATGCCGTAAGTGAATTGAAAAAAATGAATGTTTAATAATAACTTTCAAACAAACTTTCCAAAAGTTTTGTTAGATAGTTTATAAATAAAAAGTTCGTTACTAACTTTTGGAAAGTTCAACAACAGTAAGTGAATTAAAAAAAATGAATGTATGATTACTTTTAAAAAATAAACATGACTGACGAAACAAAAAACATTTCATCTACATCACGAAGGGAATTTCTAAGGAATACTGCAATCACCGCAGCAGGTTTTATTATTCTTCCTCGTCATGTGCTAGGTGGAAAAGGTTTTATAGCGCCCAGTGACCGCTTGTTAATTGCAGGTGTTGGTGTGGGTGGAAAAGGAGAAAGTGATATTGCCAACTTCTTTAAAAGCGGTAAAGCCGATATTGCTTTTTTGTGTGATGTAGATGATAGAAGAGCAGCCAATACAATTAAAAATTTTCCCAAAGCAAAATATTATAAAGACTGGCGTGAAATGTTTGATAAAGAATCAAAAAACTTTGATGCTGTATCTGTTTCCACTCCTGATCATAACCATGCAGTGGCTGCATTAGCTGCTATGCAATTAGGCAAGCATGTATATGTTCAAAAACCATTAACCCATGATATTTATGAGGCAAGGGTACTTACGAATGCTGCAAAAAAATATAAAGTTGTAACGCAGATGGGCAACCAGGGCGCATCAGGTGATGGCGTTCGTCAATTGGTTGACTGGTATGATGCAGATATTATTGGAAAAGTGCATACTGTTTATTGCTGGACGGACAGACCCGTGTGGCCACAGGGAGTTCCATGGCCTTCACAAAAAGCAGAAGTACCAAAGACTTTGGATTGGAATTTATGGTTGGGTACAGCGCCCTATAAAGATTATATTGAAAAGCTGGTTCCCTTTAACTGGCGTGGCTGGTGGGATTATGGAACCGGCGCATTGGGAGATATGGGATGCCACATAATGGCGCCTGCTTTTGCTGTGCTCGATCTAAAATATGTTACCGATGTACAGGCAAGTGTGGGCAGTGTATATGTAGATGAATTTAAGCGTGGCTATTTTCCTGAGAGTTGTCCGCCTTCAAGTCATGTTACTCTTACATTTCCTAAAACACATAAAACAAAACATGATGTAACGGTGCATTGGATGGATGGAGGTATTCAGCCCGAAAGGCCGGAAGAATTATTACCCAATGAAGTTTTTGGTGATGGCGGAAACGGAACTTTATTCATTGGCACAAAAGGAAATATGATGTGCGGCACGTATGGAGCAAATCCGCAACTGTTGCCAATAGCTAAAACAAAAGAAGTGCAGGTAAAACAAAGAATAGCAAGAGTGCCGGGCAGTGCAGAAGGCCACTATGCTCAATGGGTAGAAGCTTGTATTGCCGGATATGGAAATAAAGAAGTGAGTTCACCTTTTGAAACTGCAGGACCATTAACCGAAGCTTTGCTGATGGCTAATTTAGCAATAAGAGGCGCTGACATTCGCAAGCCAAAAGACGATGGCAAAGGATTTACTTATCCGGGCCGTTACGTAAAACTTCTTTGGGATAATGATAATATGAAAGTGACAAACTTTGATGACGTAAATCAATTTATAAAACGTGAATACAGAAAAGGATTTAGTTTAAATGTGTAAAATTCTATTTATTTCATACTTCGAAAGTCTCCCTTTAGGGAGATTTAGAGGGTAAACTTTTTATATGGACAGAAGAGAAGCAGTACAATATATTTCGCTCCTTTTAGGAGGAACACTTGTTGGGGGAAACGCTTTTTTAACCGGATGTAAAAGTGATACCGGCAAGCAAATGAGTTTTAGTGCAGATGATATTAGTTATCTGGATGAAATATCCAATACTATTTTACCTGACACATCAACTCCAGGTGCAAAAGCGGCTATGGTTGGGCAATTCATGACGGTTATGATAAACGATTGTTACGAAGAAAAAGACCAAAAAATATTTCATGACGGAATGGATAAACTAAATGATCTCTCAAAGAAAACGTATGATAATTTATTTATGAAAATTAACGAACAACAACGCCATGATCTCTTAGTAAAGTTAGATAACGAACAAAAAGAATACATGAAGAATAAAAAGAAAGAAGAATCGTCTCACTATTTCCGGATGATGAAGGAACTTACTATGCTTGGTTATTTTACATCAGAAATTGGAAGTACAAAAGCAAGGCGGTATGTAGAAACTCCGGGAAAATTTGAACCATGCATTCCTTATAAAAAAGGCGATAAAGCTTTTGCTTAAATTTTAAAATTTAATTATATCCATGTCATACAAGCGCAGAGATTTTTTAAAAACAACAACTGCTGCAATAGCAATAACAGCCATCACAGGAGAATTGCCGGGTTGTAAATCATCTTCAATGCTTGGCGGTTCCGATGGAACATTAAAAGAATTTGGCCTACAACTTTATACATTACGTGATGTGATGCCCGCTGATCCTAAAGGAGTTTTAAAACAGATTGCAGAAATGGGCTATAAACAAATTGAAAGTTATCAGCATGATAAATTGGGAATGTTCTGGGGGATGAAAAATACTGAATTTAAAAAGTATATGGATGATCTTGGGATGCAGATTGTTTCCAGCCATACTGATATTAATAAAGATTTTGAAAGAAAAGCAGATGAGGCTGCAGCAATAGGAATGAAATATCTTATTTGTCCAAGTTTACCTCACGAAAAAGATATGACACAGGAGGATTACAAAAAGGCTGCTGAAATATTTAATCAAAGAGGAGCAGTATGTAAAGCAAAAGGCTTAAGATTTGCTTTTCATAATCATGACCAGGCTTTTTCTCAAAGACCATCAGGCTTTATTGCTGAAGAGGTTTTATTGCAAAATACTGATCCATCTTTGGTAGATTTTGAAATGGATATTTATTGGGTAGTTACCGGTGGGCAGGATCCTGTTACCTGGTTAAATAAATATCCAAACCGCTTCAAACTCGGTCATATAAAGGACCGAAAAAAAGACACTCCTCTTTCAGAAAGAGAAGTTTCAGTAAATGTTGGAGAAGGCAGTATTGATTTTAAAAAAATATTAGCTGTTGCAAAAAAACAAGGCATGCAATATTATATTGTAGAGCAGGAAAAGTATGAGGACACTACACCTTTAGCTGCCGCAAAAGCAGATGCAGAATACTTAAAAAAGTTGAAAATTTAATTTGATTTCTATAAACTATTTCAATGAATCTTTTGATTTCATTGTAGTATCTTTTTTATGAGTGCTTAGGTCTATTGCATTGGTTGTATCCGGAATTCCTCCATTATCATTTTGCACACCCACTTCGTTTTTAGTATTTTTATTCTCGGTTGTTTTTTTATCGTTTGAATTGCAGCTAAAGATCATCAAAGCAAATACAACGATCAATATCTTTTTCATATTTATCATATTTATCATTTTTATAAAGGTAATTTTATTTTTGCGTAGATTGAAACCCATATAGTTTAATATTTATCACTGTGGTCAGGGGGATACTGACCACGACGGCCTGCCCTGGCTGGTGTCCACACCAGCCAGCGACAATTGAAAACGATTGATAACCAAAATAAAAACAATGCAAAAAATTGCTATGCTTGGCTCCGGCTTTATTGCAAGATTTTATGCAGATTCTATACAGGGATATAGAAGCCAGGATAAAATTATAAGCGTTTATTCCCGTAAAGATGAGTCGGCTAAAAAATTTTCTAAAGAGTATAATGTAAATCATTTTACAACTGATATGGAAGAAGCAATTGCACACCCCGGTGTGGATGTTGTATGTGTTGCACTTCCAAATAATCTTCATGAAGAAGCAGTAATGCTTTGTTGCAAATACAAAAAAGCAGTGATGGTTACAAAGCCTTTGGGCAGAAATGCAGCAGAAGCAAAACGAATGTTGCAGGCTACAGAAGAAGCCGGTATTTTTAATGGCTATCTCGAAGATTTAGTATATACACCAAAATTTATTAAGGCAGAGCAAAGTGTACGCAACGGTTCATTAGGAAGAATACTTTGGGCAAAATCAAGAGAAACTCATCCAGGTCCGCACAGTGATTGGTTTTGGGATATTGAGCAGGCAGGTGGTGGCTGCATTTTAGATCTCGGATGTCATTGTGTAGAAATTGCACGAAGTTATATTGGTAAAGATATTAAACCCATTGAGGTGATGTGCTGGGCTGATACCCAGGTAAAGCCAATTGATGCCGAAGATCATGCAATCGGATTGGTAAAATATCAAAATGGCGCAATTGGTCAATTTGAAGTAAGCTGGACATTTCGTGGCGGCCTTGATCTTCGTGATGAAGTGATGGGTACTGAAGGAACAATATGGATCAACAATTTTTTGCGTACAGGCTTTGAGATGTTTACTACCGGAAAGGATACAGATTATGTTGCAGAAAAAGCGGAAAGCAATACAGGATGGCTCTTTCCGGTTGGAGATGAATTAAATGAGCTTGGCTATAATCATATGTTCATGGATATGTTTAATTCGTTAGAACAAAACAAACAACCCAAAGAAACTTTTTACGATGGCTATGTTGTTAATGCTGTATTGGATGCTGCTTACCGGTCAGCAAAAACAAAACTATGGGAGCCTGTACCATTAGAGGTGTGGCGTGGCAAAGAAGATGCATCAAAGTATAATCATCTTACACCGTATGATGATGAGCATTATTTTATAAAAGAAGAAGTAACACACTACGGTACAAAAAAATTAATTTTAAAAAATAAGGCCTCAGGAAAAATCGTAGAAAAAATTATTGAATAGATAAAACAAAATTATCTGTTGATATTACAATTAAACTCTGATATAGATCTTCCTTTTATCAAGCCACCAGCCGATACTCCAGCAGATCAACATATAAAAAATTGCAAATAAAAATGAGCCCATCGCACCCGGTGCAATTGCCTGGAAAAAAACTGTATTTATTTTGCCAAATAAATTTTCATGCGGAGCAACACGTATCATTTCAAGCACTGTTACCAGCAGCTCAGATAAAATATAAATAAATAACGGATTTCTGCCAAACACAAGAAAAAAGTTTGACCATTTAAACTTAATCCATTTCTTTATTTCAATAATATAAATTAATGATGATAAAATAAAAAGATCAAGGCCGGTAGTAAGCAATACAAAAGAACTGGTCCATAATTTTTTATTAATAGGGAAGATAATATTCCAGCACAATGCAGCAAAAATAAACAGCGAGCCAACAAGTAATAGCCTTGCTAAAGTATCATAACCTCTTCCATTTTTTTTAATAAACCTGCCTGCATAATATCCAACAATCACATTTACAATTGCAGGCAGGGTGCTTAACCACCCTTCCGGATCAAAAGGAATTTTTTCTCCATGATACAAATGATCATTGCTCATTAAAAATTTATCAAGATACAGGCCTGCATTACCTAATAAACTAAATGGCTGTGATGAATTTCCAAAAAGCAGTAATACAAACCAATAGCCTGTCAATACTATTACACTTACTACAATAACTTTTCTTGCCGATAAATAATGTATTAATAAAGATGCGAAAAAATAACAAAGAGCTATGCGTTGCAACACTCCCATAATACGTGTGTTAGCAAGGGGTGCAGAGATGATATGACCTTCATTATTCAATCTGAAAAACGGGAACCAATACATTAAATAACCAAGTAAGAATATGAGTAATGTTCTTTTAAAAATCTTTCTTAAAAAAACTGCATTACTTATCAACCGGTATTTATCCAGCGAAAAACTCATTGCATTACCAACTGCAAATAAAAAAGAAGGAAATACAAGATCAGTAGGTGTAAAGCCATGCCAGCCTGCATGTTGTAATGGCGCAAATGCAACAGCGCCACTACCCGGAGTGTTTACAATTATCATAAAGCAAATCGTCATTCCTCTAAAAACATCCAGCGCTAAAAATCGTGGGCTTGGTTGATTCATATAAAAATTTATTGGCTATCTGTTATCCATGAATTAATAATTGAATTTCCATCAGGCGTAAATAGTACAATGCCTCTTTTTCTTTGCAACGTATTAGCGGAATCTTTATAAACAATATCAAGTGTGTAACGGATAGGATGTTTAAATGCTGAATCAGGCCAGGTTTGTAAAGTATCTTCTTTAAAGGCTGTTATATCAAATCGTATGTTCTTAATTTTATTGCTTATCTCGTTCTTGGCAATTATTTGTCTTTTATCGCTGTCAAACCTTGTATTCTCACAGGAAAAAAGTGCAAGAGTAAAAAAGAAAATCAAAAGATTTTTCATAATCATTTACTTAACAGGCTATAAATTATTGGAATGAATTTATTCTACCAAATAAATTTCTAAATAAAAAAGGTCTGGCAAGTATTATATTGTAGCAAGAACTGTTACACCGCCTTTCACCAATTGGTTAAGCTTTACATCAATTGTCGCATTAGTTGGCAAGAGCACATCTACTCTGCTGCCAAATTTTATGAATCCCATTTCTGATCCCTGGGTGACGGTTTGACCAACCTTTAAATAATTTACGATCCTCTTTGCCACGGCACCTGCAATTTGTTTAACCAAAATTATTGCTGCCTCATTTTTTATAACGACAGAATGCCTTTCATTTTCAGTTGAAGATTTTGGATTCCATGCCACCAAATATTTTCCTTTATGATATTGACTGTATACAACTTCGCCACTCATGGGTATCCGGTTTAAATGCACATTGGCGGGGCTCATGAAAATGGACACCTGCAAACGTTTATCATTAAAATATTCAGTATCAAAAATTTCTTCTATTACTACAACCTTTCCATCTGCCGGGCAAATTATTTGCGGATGGCTTATGGTAAAATCTCTTTTTGGCGAACGGAAAAATGAAACGATAAATAAAAAAAGCAGTATGCTTGCAATTATTATCAGCCACGTTATAAGCGGCATTATTGCACTGAAATAATAAAAGAAACTGGTGTTGATCAGCCCTAATAAAACGGCAACAATAATAATAGTTCTGTATCCTTCTTTATGGATATTCATTCAAAAAAAAATTGAAACGCAAATATAAATCAGTGCAGGGAGAGAAAGACGTATTATTATCTCATAAAAAAATAAACATACAGCCACACAAATGGTGTAGCAACTAAAAACGAATCGAACCTGTCTAAAAAGCCGCCATGGCCAGGCATTATGCTGCCACTGTCTTTTACCTGTGCCATTCGTTTAAGTTTGCTTTCGAGAAGATCACCAAGTGTTCCGAAGATGGCACAGATGGCTGCAATAATAGTAAAGTGTATTACATTAAAATTAAGCCACCAACTTATTAATGCCATTGCAGCAACACAAAGAACAGCGCCACCTAAAGTTCCTTCCATTGTTTTTTTTGGTGATATTTTTGAAAGCGGAGTTTTACCAATAAATGATCCTACGATATAAGCCATGGTATCATTAATCCAGATAGAAAAAATTATCATGCATGGCAGAATTTTTAGCAAGTTATCATTAACATATCCACCTGAATAAAAAAATCCCATTCTTATATAGATCATCATTAAGACAGGCATTGTAATATATAACAAGCCTAATGGTAAATAATACCAAAACTTTTGTGGATCAATTTTCTTACACAATTTTACAAACTCCCACCAACAACCAAAATGAATAATGGTAAATAGAATAATAAAACTCCATTGGTTCCATAACAAACCGCCAACCATTACAATCGCAAAAACAGTTGCAGTTAATGTTCTTGTTTTAAAAGTTTGCAGGTTAAATGCCATGTAATAAACTATGAATTTTTTGCAGTCCAGTTATGAAACTCCTCATCAGGCCTTATTTCTTCAACATGCTGTGACTGTTTAATGGCAGAGGTTTGTTTAAATACCTTAAATAAATAAAGCAATAAGGCTAATGCTATCAATCCCATCCACAAAGGAAAATTATCTTCTACATTTTTATCTTTTGCTCCATGCATGGTCATTATATACAGCGCAGTAACCTGTACACCGTTAAAAAGAAAATGTAATAATATATTAAGCCATAAGCTGCCGCTGTAATAAAAAATAAATCCCAAAATCATACCCAATGCAAACCTTACTAAAAATCCATAAAAAGATAAATGTATAAGACTAAAAATTATAGCGGTTAAAATTATCGCCACCCACGGACCTTTAAACCATCTTGTAAATAAATTTTGCATGCCGCCTCTAAAAAATGTTTCTTCAAAAATGGCAGGTAAAAGAGCAATAACAATTAATGAAATAATAAATCGTGAAAATGAATTGATATTAATCAGCGCTGCTTCCTGCGCTTCCCTGGCAAGTTCCATGGCTTTAAATTTAGTTGCCCAGTATTCTGATATAGGTAAAATTTTATTTAGTGTAGCCAAAGCGCCTGACAATGGAAAAGTCAAAATTAAAATTGCAATCACTAATAAAACCTGTTTATTATTAAAGCGAAAATTAAACCCCATGTATTTAAAAGGCTTTCTGTAACAGATCGCTGCAAAAAAATGAACAGGAACAAAAAAAATAAAGAATGTTGATACAGCCTGTAATACCATGTTAACCTGGTAATATTTTGGCTGCAAAATGTCTTCTGCCTTAAGCGGAAAAGGTTGCCCTGTCATCATCGTCCAGATTGCAAGACTTGCCAAAGAACCAATGATAAGCCCGCCACCCGTGAGCCCCAGTAAAATCGCCAGCTGTGAAGGATATTTTATATTCTTAGAATTATAGTCTGGCAGCATATCATTAAATTATAAGTGCGTAAATTTACAGCCAAATTTTTAGTAACCAGTTAACCAGTTAACCGGCAACCAGCAACTGGTAACAGAACAAATATGATTTCCATCGGCAACATAACATTACCGAATTTTCCCTTGCTGCTTGCGCCAATGGAAGATGTTAGCGATCCGCCATTCAGGGCTGTGTGTAAAGATAATGGCGCCGACCTGATGTACACTGAATTTATCAGCAGCGAAGGCCTGATAAGAGATGCCATTAAAAGCCGTAAAAAGCTTGACATATTTGATTATGAAAAACCGGTAGGCATACAAATTTTTGGCGGTGATGAAGACAGTCTTGCCATGGCAGCAAAAATTGTTGATGCAACAAATCCAGATCTTCTTGATATAAACTTTGGATGCCCTGTAAAAAAAGTTGCGTGCAAAGGAGCAGGCGCCGGTGTATTAAAAGATGTTCCGTTGATGATACGGTTAACGGATGCAGTTATTAAAAGCACTAACCTGCCGGTAACTGTAAAAACAAGATTAGGCTGGGATGATAACACAAAAAATATTGAAGAGGTTGCAGAACGTTTACAGGATATCGGGATAAAAGCGCTTGCCATACATGGAAGAACAAGAACACAAATGTATAAGGGAGAAGCAGACTGGGAGCTGATTGCAAGAGTAAAAGAAAATCCAAGAATAACGATTCCCATTTTCGGGAATGGTGATATTGATTCTCCGCAAAAAGCGTTGGAGTATAAAAATAAATATGGTGTAGATGGTATTATGATAGGGCGTGCAGCCATTGGTTATCCGTGGATATTTAATGAAATAAAACATTATGTTGCAACGGGAGAATTATTAGCGCCGCCAACGATTGAAGAGAGAGTTGAAGTTTGTAAAAAGCATTTAAGAAGATCAGTTGAATGGAAAGGCCCGATAGTTGGCATTAATGAAATGCGAAGGCATTATGCAAATTATTTAAAAGGCATGCCCAACATAAAAGAGTTCAGGGGTAAATTGGTTACTTTAAAAGAGCCACAGAAAATTGAAGAAGTGTTAAATGAAATAATAAACCAATATGCCGGCTACGATTTTGAAAGAGAGCCTATCGTTTTACATAACTATCATGAGCACTGCCCTGTGTAACATTATTTTAAGACACGATTTTTACGAATTACAGATAGTGTCTCAGTTTGAATTTATTCAGGGAAAGTATGAAATATTGAAAACTCAACTTCGTTGATTTCCGATAACCGTTTTGATACTTTAATAATATCCTTGCTTACATTATGATTTTTTAGACGATCTGCAAAAGATTCTACTTCTTCTAAGCGGAGCAACTTTAAATCCATAGAGTAAAACTTGTTTTTAACTTTGTTTCTAAACTCCGTTTTAGTTTTTGCTAACCCTAAAGCATTAGTGAAAGCTGCTTTATCTCCATTCAAAATATTACTGTTGTTTAATACAACAACTTTAGCTAACCCTATCCATTTGATTCTTATTTTTTTACTCATTTATCAATATCGGTTTTCTTTTTATAAGAGCCTCTTTTATTCGGTACTTCATCAACTACTAAGTTCGCAATATCTTCAATGCTCAATAATCTTTTTATCAACCCTGCTGCATTGCTGGCGGCACTCTTAAGGATTTGCTTATTCCGGTCAAGCATTAAAATTCAAACTGAGACACTACCGAATTACGAATAGATTTTTAATTTATGGAAATTCGTGTAATTCGATTTAATTCGTGTAATTCCTCTACCAGTTACTAAACCTGATTCCAATATTATAAGTCCGCATTTTCAGGCCGTTTGAAAAAATTGATTTGGGAACATAAGAGCCATATAAACGAACGGGACCAAGTCCAAGTTCTCCTATGTAAGAGAACTTCCATTTTTCAAGATCATAATCACCACGGTTTTTTAATTTTCCGCGTTCACCGCTTATTTGTTTGTTGCGGCTGTTATATAAATATCCTATGCTTGCACCGGCGCTAAGGCTTAAGCCTTTGCTGGAAGAATTAGGGTTGGTTCTAAAATTTATCATGAAAGGAATTGTCACGTAATCCGCTGCCAGTTTGTTTTTGGAGAAGGCAACAGAATCCCTGAAAACAAAAGCATGGTTTATACTTTGAGCCGTTGCATAAGGATTAACGCCACCTTCTTTAAAACTTGCATTGGATTTAAAACGGTAATTATTTAATTCAACACCAATGCCATACTTGAGGTTTACATAGTGCTTAATAAGATTAAGCCGTTGCATGAACAGCCAGATATTTACATTGGTAGATTTCCCGGTTTTTAATTTAAAATCATTAGCCCCAAGGGGAGAAGTAGTTCCGGGTTTATTAATAAGAAAATTTTGAGAAGTAGCTGTTGCATAATCCGTTTTATCATCCCAGTTAGCAAACCCAAGATCAATGATAAACTCGGCTGTGCTTACGTTTGAATGTTTTTGATCACGCCTGTTACCAATAGTAACAGTTGTTTCTTTACGATTTTGATCAGGTGAATCTTTTTTTATAATTATCATTCCGCCGATCTTAATCGTATCTGCCTGCTGGTTTTTTGTAGAATCATTTTGTGCCAACAATGTTGCCGATACAAAACAGGTTACAATCATTACATAGATCCGTTTCATTACTTATTTATTTTTAGAGTTTCAGATTTAATTTCCAGTGTCCTTGGGTAGTTCTGCTTTAAAGCCATTATTTTTAAAAGGTATTTTTCTTTCAATGGCACGTTTTACTTTTTTCAGAAAGTTACCCACTTTACTTTTCCTGAATTCTTCAGTAGTGATATTATAAAAAACATAGTTCTCACTTTTTACTTCTGCATCTGCAATGTAAGAAGCAGGCTGTATATAATTATTTTGAAGAGCAGGCATCGTAGTTACCGTTTTATCATTTGGCTCTGATATAGTATTGATTGGCTGTGGAAGATTATTTGTTTTATTTACTTCATTTTTGTTTGGCAGATCAATAACAGCAACTTCTTTTTTCTGGTCAACAACTTTTACCTCGGGCTTATTAATTGGTTGAACATTTTTTACCGTTACATTTTGCTGAGGCTGAGCTTGTTTTTTTGCTGAATTATCGAAATTATTTTGAACATGTTTAGGCGATTGGATTTTTTGATCATCTTCTTTTACAAGATCTTTCACATCATCTTTTTGTTCAACCGGTTTAACGGTAATTTTTTCTGTTGGTATTTTGGTTTGTTTTGTTGCAACAATCTTTTCTGCTTTATTGCTTTGCCCGCCCGGATGACCCAGTCGGACTGGCAAATAATTTACTCCTGTCCACAATCCAATACCCAGCAAAACTGCTGCTGCCAATGCTTTCCAGCGGAAGGGAATTACTTTAGTGTTATCTTCTTTTTTATATAAAGATATTTTATCCGGAAAAACAATGGAAGTATCGGCTTCGTACCTCACCTGTTGCAATAAAGCAAACTCATTTAGCAAAGAAGGATTTGTTACCACAAATTTTTCTGTCTCTTCTATTTCAGATAAGCTTAGTTCGTTATCAACGTACAGTAAAAATTTTTCTTTATAATTAGTTTGATCTATAAACTTTTCGTTTTTAAATAAGAAATTTTTATCAGTAAGCCGTATTGTATTATCAGGCTTTACAACAGATTGCTGCAGCATGATAAATTCCTCTTCCAGATCTGCGTTTTGTTTTACAAACATCTCCACCATATTTTTTTCTTCTGCAGATAATTCCTTATCTGCATACAGTAAAAAATATTCTTCGTAATTATTTCTGTTAATGTTCATGATGTTTTACTTTATAGCACATTTTCTCTTCTCACTAAATACGTTTTTAATTGCAACCGTGCCCTGTGCAGGTAAACCTTTACCTGGCTTTCGCTCAATCCTGTTATTTCGCCGATCTCATTATAATTATAGCCTTCATAATCTTTTAATAATACAAGGCTTCGTTGCGTTTCTCCTAATTTATGTAAAGCCTCATCTAATATTTTTTTTACATTATGTTCCTGCTTATCTGTTATTGCCGTATGGTCTTTAAAATTTTCTTTTAAAGTTATTCTTTTTTGTTTTCTTATATGGTCTATCATCTGGTGATAGGCTACCGTAAACAGGTATGATTTACTCCTCTCATTATCTACCTGCTCCCTGTTTATCCAAAGCTTTTCAAATGCAGTTTGCACTACATCCTGTGCATCTTCTTTATGCCCAAGATTTTTTACGATAAAGCGATAAACATTATCGGCATACTGGCTTACACACTGGTTATACTCTTTCTCAGTCATTTAAATTGGCAATTTACAATTACTCTGATAAGCATTTATTTGTAGTTATACGATGAGCTAAAACAAAAAGTTACACCTAAGGAAATAATAAGCCGTATTTATTACCGCAGAGAACATGAGTTAAAAGAGTTTACGCAGAGGAGGTGAAAAAGTTATAACCATTGTTTAAAACAATTTTTTTAAAGTAGTATATAAAATCTTCTCTGCGCAACCTCGGCTTCTCCCGTTCTCTGCGGTTAAGTAATATCAATTTACATCTTTTCTCAATTTCATGTAGGTTTGCGGTAGTTAATAATGTTATATGAACACAAATTTTGTTGATCGCATAGGCACTGAATTAGAAGAGATAAAAGACGCAGGACTTTACAAGAACGAAAGAATAATTACCAGTGAGCAGGGAGCAAAAATTACTGTAAACGGGAAAAGCGTTTTAAATTTTTGTGCCAACAATTATCTTGGTTTATCCTCACATCCCAAAGTTATTAAAGCCGCTAAAAAATATATTTATAAAAGAGGTTATGGCCTTAGCAGTGTACGTTTTATTTGCGGCACACAGGATATTCATAAAGAACTTGAAAATAAAATATCAGAATTTTTAGGAACAGAAGATACCATTTTATATGTAGCAGCTTTTGATGCAAATGGAGGTTTGTTTGAACCTTTGTTTAGCGAAGAGGATGCTATCATCTCCGATGCATTGAACCATGCAAGTATTATTGATGGTGTAAGATTATGCAAGGCAAAGCGGCTGCGTTATGAGCATAATAATATGGAAGATCTTGAAAATAAATTAAAAGAATCTGCAGGCTTACGAAGCCGTATAATAGTTACTGACGGTTCCTTTAGCATGGATGGAACCATTGCAAAACTTGATGTGATATGCGACCTTGCTGATAAGTACGATGCCATTGTAATGATAGATGAAAGTCACTCAAGCGGCTTTGTTGGTAAGACAGGAAGAGGCACTCATGAATATAGAAATGTGATGGGAAGAATTGATATTATCACCGGAACATTAGGCAAAGCATTGGGTGGTGCAAGCGGTGGTTTTACCAGTGGCAAAAAAGAAATCATTGAAATGTTGCGCCAGCGCAGCAGACCATATTTGTTTAGTAACAGCGTTGCGCCAGGTATCGTAGGCGCTTCCATAGCTGTTTTTGATATGCTTAGCCAAACTACAAAGTTGCGTGATAAGCTGGAAAAAAATACAAAATATTTCAGGGAGAAAATGACAGCTGCAGGTTTTGATATAAAGCCCGGCGATCATCCAATAGTTCCGATAATGTTATACGATGCAGTGCTGGCGCAAACTTTCGCTGCCAACCTTTTAGAAGAAGGAATTTATGTAATAGGATTTTTCTTCCCTGTGGTTGCCAAAGGCCAGGCACGTATCCGTGTTCAAATAAGTGCTGCCCACAAAAAGAAACAGCTTGATAAAGCCATTGAAGCTTTTACAAAAATTGGTAAAGAATTGCAGGCGCTAAAGAATAAAGAATATTTTGAATAACTTATAGAAAAGATTTTGTTATAGAAACTACTTTATTAAACAGGATAACCAATAACCCATCTGTATTTACAGGCAAGCCAGTTGTGAGAGGTATGCGAATTTCCGTAGAGCAGATAATTAAAATGTTAGCCAGAGGAATTTCTCATGCAGATATAATTAAAGAATTTCCTTTACTGGAAGAGAGGACATTAAAGCCTGCCTCTTATTTGCTGCGTTAAAAATTTCTAATGAAGAAGAAATGCCTGCATGATATTTAAAAAAAACTTACTCAAAAAATAATATTTCTTTTATAACCTCATTTATTTTAGAATAATACATGCTTTCAATCTTGCCAATTTTTCCTTTAATAAGAGAACGATTTCCTGTAAAAATTTTACCCAGAATGATTAAGGAGTCTGCCTGTAAGTTATTGTAATCGGTTTTTAAAATCAATATTGTGCTTTCCTCAGCATTGTTGATTTTAGAAGTAATAAATGCAAGTATCACATCATCTAACCTAACATGTAAAACTAAAGCTGGCCTCCTTTTGCTATCAGATAAGTCGCTAAATGGAAAAATCACAGAAACTATATCACCTTTTTTCATTGATATTTTTCTAATAGTTTATCATCAGGATATAAATCAGGTTCGTCTTTTAAAAAATCAAACACACCACTTTCTTCCTGAAGTTTTATTATTTCCCATATAGGAAATACTGAATTTTCTTTATATAAAATGTAGTCAATATAATCAGCAACAGTATCAATTTTGGTATCAGGTAATTGATCAATTTTATCTTTAACAAGTTGCTTTGTCATTTCAATAGAGTTTATTATAAAGTTACTACATTATTTTATTCACCTAATTTTGAAATATTTATAATACTATCTAATGTCAGATTCCTCAACAACATTCAAGGCTAAGAGCGCAATTAAAAGTGCTGATCTTGAGCATCGCCAAAAAATAAATTTTAATATCGGGAGATATGATGCAGTGGTGCCGCAAGGTAAGCACCAGTTTAGTGATGTTCACCTTGCAAGAGAGAGAGCAAAAAATGTGAAATGGAAAGCGATTGAAACATTAGACCAGCAGTTGGAACAGTTTGAAATGAATTTTATTAAAAATGGTGGCAAACTTATTTGGGCATCCACAGCACAGGATGCATTGGAGGAAATTCTGAATATCTGTAAAGAAAAAAATTGCAAAACATTAGTGAAGAGCAAGAGCATGGTTACAGAAGAGATACACCTGAATCATTTTTTAGAAAAAAATAATATTGAAAGTATTGAAACAGATCTTGGAGAATATATCCAGCAATTAGATGGTGAAGCCCCTTATCATATTGTTACACCTGCCATGCATAAAAGCAAAGAAGATGTGGCAAAACTATTTGCAGAAAAATTAGGAACAGACCCCAAACTAACACCGGAAGAACTCACTTTAGTTGCAAGAGAAAAACTCCGGGAAAAATATGTTCAGGCAGAGGTTGGTATAACAGGCGCCAACTTTATTATCAGCGATACAGGAAGTATTGCTGTTACAGAAAATGAAGGCAATGCAAGATTGAGCGCTGCTTTTCCAAAAACACATATTGCTATTGTGGGTATCGAAAAAATAATTCCTTCTATAACTGACCTGGGATTATTCTGGCCATTGCTTGCCACTTATGGCACCGGCCAAAAGATAACTGTGTACAATACTATTATCAGCGGACCAAAAAAACCAAATGAAACAGACGGCCCCGAACAGATGTATGTGATATTACTTGACAATGGCCGCACCAATATTTTAGCTAATCCAAAACAAAGAGAAAGTCTTTATTGCATAAGATGCGGAGCCTGCTTAAATGCCTGCCCTGTTTATAAAAATATTGGCGGCCATGCATATGGAACAACCTACAGCGGCCCGATTGGAAGTGTGATTACTCCGCATCTGCAGGGCATGGCCGAATTCAAACACTTAAGTTATGCCTCATCACTTTGTGGTAATTGCACAGAAGTTTGTGCTGTAAAAATAAATTTACACGAATTGCTTTTGGAGAACAGGAATGAAGCAGTTGAATCTGGAGCGGTTTCCTTTTCAGAAAAATTAGCCTGGAAAATGTGGAAGACTGCATCCTTAAACAGAAACATGATGAACATGAGCAATGGTAAAATAAAGAACTGGTTAGTGAATAAAATTTTTAAAGGCTGGCAAAAAAACAGGAGTGAATTACACTTCAGTCCAAAAACTTTTAATGAAATGTGGAAGCAAAGACTTAAAAAATAAAAGTCCATCCCCAAAAACATTCTTAAAAATTTAAAATAACACTAAAGCACCTTCCCTTCGGGAAGGGAAGCACGTTCATTCAAATCTAAAACAATAATAAAATAGTAAAACCACTTGCGGTCTAAGTTCCCCCTTCGGGGGGGCAGGGGGCTAATCATTTTTTTCTTAAGACTGTTGTTTACAAGATATACTCCTGCGATAGTAATTGCGCCACCAATTCCGATAAATATGGTAAGCTTTTCATTAAGCAGCATAGCGCCTAAAAGGACTGCCACAATAGGATTTATGTATGCATAAATAGAAGCCAGTGCCGTTGGTAAATTTTGCAGTGAATAAATGTAAGCCACAAAAGTTAGCACAGAACCAATAACAACAAGATAGCTTATAGCCCACCAGGAGGATGCAGGGATATCAGAAAACTTTACGGTATTACCCGTAGTTTCTGCGATAAACAAAATTATTATTCCGGAAATAAGCATTTGAAATCCTAAGCTGAAATAGGGATTAAAATTTATAGCCTCCTGCTTGGTATACAGTGTGCCGAATGCCCAGGAAATTGTTGCCGCTAATGATAATAAAATTCCAAACATGAAATCAGGATTTATAAAATCTTTAAGGTGTTCGTAAAAAATTATACATATACCGCCAAAGCCCATTAATAATCCTGCTAATGTTTGCCGCGGTAAACGCTTGCCCTTAAACATTGTAATGATGACTAACCATAATGGAAAAATAGCTCCCATAATAGCGCCCAGCCCGCTTGGAATAAATTTTATCCCCCATGTGCTTAAGGCATTGCTTAGCATAAAAGTTAAAAAACTCAGCACTAAAATAGCTATCCATTGTTTTCCCTTAGGCCATGGCTGTTTTTTTAAAATAAAATAACTTATGTATAATATACCTCCAATTAATTGCCTTATGGCTATCATCTGTAAAGCAGGCATATTTGTTACTGCTTCTTTTGATGCAAGCCACGTAGTTCCCCATGCAATACTCACCCATACGAGTGCAAACAACGCTTTATTTTTTGTGGAAGTGCTTTGTCTTTTATCAGCATAATATTTTTGAGTGAAATATTTTTGCATGCTGTTAATGTTTAAAATGACGCATGCCTGTTATAACCATAGCAAGATTATTTTGTTTGCAATATTCAATAGAATCCTTATCACGTATAGATCCGCCTGGTTGTATAAATGCAGTAATGCCGGCAGCATGAGAAATTTTTATACAATCATCAAAAGGAAAAAATGCGTCGCTTGCGAGCACAGAGCCTTTTAAATCAAAATTAAATTGTTTAGATTTTTCGATGGCCTGCCGCAGAGAATCTATTCGTGAAGTTTGCCCGCAACCTTTACCAATAAGCTGTTTATTTTTTACAAGAGCAATAGCATTACTTTTTAAATGCTTACAGATGATGTTGGCAAATTTTAAATCTTCTTTTTCGTTTTGTGTTGATTCTCTTCCGCCTGATTCTTTCCATTCAGTAAAATTTCCTTCATCATTTTGCTGGGTAAGCATACCGTTTAAAACAGATTTGAATTGATGTGTTGAAGAAATATTTTGTGTATGCTTCAGGAGAATCCGGTTCTTTTTTCCTTTGAGTATTTGTAATGCTTCATCATTAAAAGAAGGAGCAATTAAAACTTCAAAAAATAATTCATTGATCGCGAAAGCGGTTTCTTTATCTATTTCTGTATTGGTAATTAATACACCGCCAAAGGCACTTTCCGGATCACCCTGTAAAGCCCCATCCCATGCTTGTTTCAGCGTTTGTCTTTGTGCTATACCACACACGTTTGTATGTTTAATGATAGCAAAAACCTCACCCCCCGTCCCCCTCTCCATTGGGAGAGGGGGAGAAGAAAACTCATTCATTAATTGAATTGCTGCATCAACATCAACAAGGTTATTGTAAGAAAGTTCTTTCCCATGCAACTGATCAAAAATTCTATTGATATCCCCATAAAAAATTGCCTGCTGATGAGGGTTTTCTCCATAACGCAATATTTTTTTTGCTCTTGAGAAAGGGTTGAAAAAATTTGTTTTATTAAAATAGTTTGAGATAGCAATGTCATAATTAGTACAAACATCAAATGCTTTTATAGCAAAGGTTTTTCTTTGCTCTAAAGTTGTTTCACCATTTTGCTTTTTAAGAATATTTTCAATCTCCCGATAATCTTTTTTTGCTGCTACAACTAATACATCTTTAAAATTTTTTGCTGCCGCTCTTATCATTGAAGGTCCTCCAACATCTATTTTTTCTATGATAGCCGCCTCATCATTTGTTGAAAGAACGGTTTCTTCAAAAGGGTACAGATCAACAATAACAAGATCAATTTCAGGGATATTAAACTGCATCATTTCTTCAAGATCTTTTTCATTATCCCTTCTCCCGAGAATACCGCCAAATACTGATGGATGAAGGGTTTTAACCCGGCCGCCTAAAATAGAGGGATAGGACGTGAGAGATTCTACAGCAATACATGATACGCCTAAATCCTCAATAAATTTTTGCGTGCCACCTGTAGAATAAATTTTAATATCAAGTGAATGTAAAAGCGCTACAATATTTTGCAATCCATCTTTATAAAAAACAGAGATAAGTGCAGATTTAATTTTTTTATTCATGTTATATGGGAACTACAGGTCTACAATAAATGCTCCCTGTTCGGGAACGGAATAGCAACGCAAATGTAATTGTTCACAGTCTTTTTTCCATTTGGCAATTTTCCACAAACTGTTAGACCCATCAAAAATAAATTGCCTGCAATTGAAAACCGCTGCCAGTTGCGGAATGTAGAGCTTTGGGTTTTTTGAAATAATAATATAATCAACATTTATTTTTTGTTGTGCAGGCTCAACTACAAATGACGTATCAATCAGCAATATCTTTTTATCATTAAATTGGCAGAGATAGTTATTTTGATGCAATGCGGGGAGGAAATCAACTTTCTTACTAAGTTGTAATGCTATTCTGCCTGGTTTTAAATGAAAGTTTTGCAACATCCCATCCTCCAATAAAACAGAGTCTCCGATAAATTTATAACTGTTGCCATTTATGAAATCAATTGATTGATGCTGTGCAACATTGTACACGATTAATTTTTGCTGAGAAGCAGTTTGCCATTTTGTATAACTGGTATTAATAACAAATACCAATAAAAGTAATAATGATAATCTAAATGCAGTTTTACTTTTATTCAATAGCCAATACCCTGTGCAAATTATAAATGAATATAAAATTAAAGTAGATGCTACAGAGGCCGAAATCCTGTCCCACAAAGCAAATGGCAAACTGTTAAACCATAAAATAATTTTATTCATTAGCCATATCAGCCACCAGGTAAGTTTGCCGGTAAGCGCACTGATAAATGGCATCCATGCAAAAGAAACTAAAAATATTTCTACAAATAAAACAAGGCCCGACAATGGAACCATGATGATGTTAGTGAACAGGAATAAAACAGGAAACTGGTGAAAATAATAGAGGCAAACAGGAAAGGTAAAAATTTGAGCAGCCAGCGATACAGAAACCAATACCCATACTTTATTAAGCCATTTATTTTTTACATAGAGCAGGTGATATAATGGCTTTTGAAAAATTACAATGCTTAATACAGCGAGGTATGAAAGCTGAAAACCTACATCCCATAAAAAATAGGGGTTATAACAAAGTAATATAAATGCGGATGCTGCAAGGGAATTATAAATAGAAGTTTTTCTTGCAAAATTTTCACCAATAACGATACATGAAAACATAACAGCAGAACGCAGTATAGACGCAGCGCCTCCTGTGAGTAAAGAAAAAAGCCATAAGCAAGACAGAATGAAAATCACTTTTATGATCTTCGACCTTTTGATAAATGGTATCCTGTTAAATATCCATACCAGCATAATATAAATTAATGCAAGGTGCATACCTGAAATTGCAATGATATGCACTACCCCTGTGTTGCTATATGCCTGCACAAGGTCTTTATCCAAATCCTGTGTATACCCTATCAGAAGGGCTTCTGCAATAGAAAGTTGATCATCATTCTCCTGCATATTTTTTTGGAGGATGTTTAAAACATTTTTTCTTGTAGTAAAAAGAAATTGCTTAAACGAATTAATATTTTTTTCATCCAGCAAAACCCAATCACTCTTTTTTAAAAATACATTATGAAAGATTTGATGAAAAGCAGAATAGCGATGATAATTAAAAGCGCCTGGATTTCCGGAGTTTTTAATTTCCTGTAAATTTTTATTGATAAGAATTTTATCGCCATATTTTAATGGCAATACATTGGCAGAATCTTTTTCAAAATAAATTATCAGTTTACCGGTTGTATTTTGTATGTGATCATTATGCAAAATATTATCAACTACAGCTTCAGCTTTATAAGATTTGTTTTTTTCAAGTAATGGTTCATTAATGGTTACGGCTATATAATCGCTATCCCGATACGCATTGCCAAACCACTTATAACTATGACGAATATCTTTTTGATAAGTAACAAATAATCCCAGCAAAACAAGGATGAGGTTGAGAAGAAACCCCTGCAGTATTTGAAATTTAAATCTTACTACCAGCGGCAATAACTGAAAAGCTGCAAATGCAATTGCAAAACAAATTGCCGCCAATAAAATATTTTGCCGGTCAAACTGGAGGCACCATTGCAATAAGATACCTATTGTAACAGGGATAAGCAGGCGCAAAAAAGGCGCTTTTTTCCATAAAGGAATCCAAAGTGAGCGCATAAGCAGTTATGAAACTTTAAAATAAGAATACTTTGTAACTTCCTTTAAAATATTGCTATGAAATTTTTTATCTATGCAACTTTGTTTTTATCCGGCTTGTTTTTAATAAGCTGCCAAAGCACTAAGGATATCTATATTGTACGTCATGCAGAAAAAAGCACAGAGCCTGCAAACGATCCGCATCTTACTGCTGAAGGGAAGCTAAGAGCAGAAACTTTAAAGGATATTTTGAAGGATAAAAAAATAAAAGCTATTTTCTCTACTGAAAAAAAGCGTACTGTAGAAACAGCAACACCACTAAGCAAATTGATGAATATTCCCATACAATATTATGGCAATGATACTTTGCAAAATTTTTTACAAATGGTTACAGGCCTTAAAAAAAACGCACTTATTATTGGGCATAGTAACACCTGCATCACTATGATGAGCACATTAAACCTGCCGTATACTATCACTTTTATTCCTGACAATGGTTATGAAAATATCTTTATCATTAAAATTAAAAAGAGAAAACCGGTAAAAATAATAGAGACGTATTATAATTCTCTTTCTCCTAAAAACTAAAATAATAATTTACCTGTATCATTGCACAACTTTTAAAAAATACTATGCCGCCACCTGGTACAGAAGCCATAAAAAAATATTATAGCGATACCCAGTTTGAATATGGATTGGTATGGAACTGGAGATCAAAACATACACCCGCATTACACTTTGGATATTATGATGAAAAGGCCACGAACCATCATCGCTCTGTAATACGGGCAAACGAGGTATTGGCTGAATGGGGAAATATTAAGCAAGGTGCAATAATTATAGATGCCGGCTGCGGCTTAGGGCATTCTGCAGTATGGCTTGCAGAGCATTATAATGCCCATGTTACCGGTATTACAATTGTGCCTAAGCAGGTGGAAACCATGCAAAAATTTATACTTAAAAATAGAATAAAAAATGTTGATTTTTTAGAGGCAAATTATTTTAATATGCCATTTGAAGACAATAGTGTTGACGTGGTTTGGGCAATTGAAGCGGTTTGTCATGCAAAAGATAAATCCCAATTTTATAAAGAAGTATACCGGGTTTTAAAGCCGGGGGGCAAATTACTTATGGGAGAAAATTTACGAACAGCACGGCCTTTGGAAAAAGAGAAAGAAGAATTATTAAAAGAGATATTTCATTCATGGGCAATACCTGATCTTGACACATTTGAGGAACACCGTTCGCATGCTTTAGGATCGGGATTCAGCTTTTTTGAGAGCAAAGATGTAACAGCTAACATGATGGTATCCTACAGAAATCTTGAAGAGATGTGTAAAAGATGGGCCTGGTTAAATAAATTATTATATGCTGCAGGAATTATTTCTACAGTAAGGCGGGATAATATGTTGGGTTCTTTAAAACAATATGAAGCGATTAAACAAAAAGTTTTTACCTATAATCACCTGCTTGCGCAAAAATAATTTATCATTATAAAGTAATACAAAGAAAAATACCACTCAAAATAAGTCCATTATTGAGTGGCATTTGTAAATCTTTTGATTTAGGGGCTATTAAGCCTTAAAGATTTAAGGGTGTTACCGGGTTGGTGTTTTCATCAATTGGATAAAGCGGGTATTCCGGATCGTCGGAATTTGGTTTTTAATAAGAGCCGGGATAATTTTTTTACTTTGAGGGTTTTAGAACTACATGATCTTATCTTGTTTCTTAATAGTATAAATGTATACACCTGCATACCATATTACAATTCAAGCTTGCTAAATTGGTTATAATTAATACTGAATGGGAGTTTAAAGGTATCTCAATCATTGAATAATATTTCTCTTCCCGATACGTTTATACTTATATCTTGAAATTGTAAATCCTAAAATCCCCCTTCTTATGATCGTTAAAGAAATTATTTTCGAGCTATTGATTGCAGCACATATCGTACTGTTTATACATTCCCGAAAAAAGATTAAAATATAAACTGGCGAAAGATCATTGAGAAGATTTCCCATAGGTTTTCAATTACAACAAAGAGGCTTCATAGCCTCTTTTTATTGATGAATTAATTATTTTTATTAAAAATTAAAAAGACCGGGCCTCTGCCATTGCAACTCTTGTATTGTATGCTATTAGTAGTTTCTCCATTTTGCATCACATAATTATTGAGATCATATTACATAAATCCATAATCCAATACACGGCGCACAAATTTTTTATCATAGATGATCCATGTTACTTCGTAACTGCCGGTATTATCTTTACAAAAAAGATATAGATAAAGCCTGTGAGGATTAGCAGAACGGTAAATACCATTTGTCGTTCTTTCTGTTCCTTTATCTGCATAGGCAAAATTTAAATTATATAGATCAGCATAGGCTACAGGCGGTATAACAACAGTATCCTTACCCATTGTTATTAGCATGTTGCTGATATGTGTTTTAGGGAGCACACTATAATTTCCGTAGTAAGGTTTTCTGTCAATCCTTATCAGGTACCCTTCATCATAATCAAGCTTATGTTTGGTTGAATTAAATGGTGCGATAGTAATGGTTGCTTTTATATCAGCCGCTTCAAAGCTCATAAAATCAGCGCCAAAAGAAGTATATGAAATTTTTGAAAGCGGCTCCTTTTTAATTCCAACATCAATACCTGAAAAAGTAAATGTAGAAAGTTCTGCTTTTAAATCCGGGGGTAGTTTGGCAAAGGATTCATTTTTTTTACGGGTGTCCTGGTATTCATAATTTTTTTTAGGCTTTTGAACCTCCTGCGCAGAAGCGCTAAGATTATGTAGAAATAACATGGCAACTAAAACCTTTTTCATATTATTTTATTGATGAATAAAAATAAAATAATCAAGGTTAAGAAAAACAGAAAAATGAAATGAGAAAAATTATGCAGGAATGCTGTTCTCTAATAACCCAAATTGCTTTAAATGATGAGTTATATGCTTATGATGTAATTGAACCCATTCATTAAAATTAAGCTGGCCAAAAACGGGATGCAGAGTTGTTTTAGAAGGATCGTCTTTAAAGAATTCAAAAAAGTCATCAACACTTTTTTTAAGCTGATCTTTTGCTTCCTGCAAATTTGAATAGTGTAAGGGCAATGGTTCTTCGGGTAATACAGGCGCTTTGGTATTTTCCCGGAACTCTTTTTCACTCAGTAAAAATTCTTTGTATTTAGGCAGGTGCTCAGCAGGTGTTGTAAGAGGGAAATGTATTTTTTGTGTAGATACTTTAAAAAACGCTGATACATGTTCTATCATTTGCTGTGCATTCATCTTACCCCATCTTCCTTTTTCATCGCCTTTTAATTTCTTTACTAAAAAGATGAAATCATTTTTTACAAAATCTTTTTTTTGCATCAGTCATGCTTTTGTTTTTATCCGGCTGTTAATCTCTTTGCATAAGGCAGAAAATATTTCATCCACGCTGCCTTCCCCTTTTACCATAACTACTTTTCCAGCCTCTTTATAATGGTCGGCTACAGGAGCA
Organism: Chitinophagales bacterium; assembly: GCA_025353485.1. Lineage (GTDB taxonomy): Bacteria > Bacteroidota > Bacteroidia > Chitinophagales > Chitinophagaceae > Ginsengibacter. Next base: position 23,193 of record JANXQO010000139.1, on the reverse strand, counting down.
GTTTTTCTATTGTATTGCTCAATTCTTTCCCGAATAACCATATCATTATTATCATCAGATCTTCCGCTGGTTTCTCCTCTTTTTAATAATCTTTTTACCAGTTCCTCTTCACTAACATCCAGCGCAAGCATTGCCGCTATAGGCGCTTTTTTAAGATCAAGTAATTTATCAAGCGCTTCTGCCTGGGCAGAAGTACGGGGAAATCCATCAAATAAAAAACCATCACATTTGGGATTGCTGTCTAATGCCGTACTTATCATTCCTATTACAACTTCGTCGGGTACAAGATGCCCTTTATCCATAAGTTTTTTAGCTTCATTTCCTAAAGGTGTTTTATTTTGGATCTCACTTCTAAGCAAATCTCCGGTGCTAAGATGCTTAAGATTATATTTAGCAGTCAGCTTTTCTGACTGCGTACCTTTGCCACTGCCCGGCGGACCAAATAAAATAAGATTGAACATTTTCCGTAAACCTTGTGAGGTTCAAATATAATGGATGGATTTTAAAATACCTTATCTTCTGAAAGCAAATCAAAAGCAGAGGGTAGAAAATTTTCATCTATCCTCTTTTTGCAGATTGTAAAAAAATTACAAATTGTTTCGTCCTGTAAATAGCTTTCGCAATAAAGCCATAATAAGCGTAAATGCTGTAGCACCAATAACAGCCCATATTACCGGGAAAGGCTTTCCTTCAATACTTATCTCAAAAAGGTGGGGCCATCCCATTTTTGCTGCCATCCATAAACCTATATATGCACCGATAAAACCAACAACAGTGGATACGAGGCATCCTCCTAAATTGTACCCAGCTAATGATTGGCCAATGCCGCCGCATATTGCAGCTATCAGCAAAAGAACCAGGAAACCAATTATTGTCATAGTTTAATTTTTACCGAAAATAAATTAAATACTGCATAAGCCATTTTGATGGTTGATTTTTGCAATTCTTTTTTGCAGCCTGATAGTTTTATCAGATATTCATTTTTTAAACCACACACACATGAAAAAAATTTGTGCACTTATCATCAGTTTTTTTTCCTTCGCAGTATTTTCTCAAAAAACCACCCTGGATCTTTTTAAAAATTTAAAGCCACGAAACATTGGCCCTGCCGGAATGAGTGGACGTGTTACTACCATTGATGCTGTAAATTCCAATACAGATATAATTTATGTTGGCGCTGCATCAGGCGGTGTTTGGAAAACTGAAAACGGAGGAACTACCTGGGCTTCCATTTTTGATGAACAACCTATTTTAAATATTGGCTCAATTGCAATACAGCAGAGTAATCCATCAGTTGTTTGGGTGGGTACAGGTGAAGGCAATCCCCGTAACTCTATAAGTTTAGGTGGCGGTATTTATAAAAGTATGGATGCAGGAAAAACATGGAAGTTGATGGGGCTTGAAAAAACAAAATGTATTCACCGGGTTATTATTGATCCCACCAATCCAAACACTGTTTATGCAGGAGCCATTGGCAATCCATATGCGGAACATTCTGAAAGAGGCGTTTTTAAAACAACTGACGGTGGTGAAACATGGAATAAAGTATTATATACAAATGATACTTCGGGAACCGCTGATTTGGTAATGGATCCTTCTAACCCCAATAAATTATTAGCAGGCATGTGGCAGCACAGGCGTACACCGTGGAGCTTTAACAGCGGAGGAAAAGGAAGCGGATTATATATAACATTGGATGCCGGTAAAACATGGAAAAAATTAGGCAAAGAAAATGGCATACCTGAAGGAGATCTTGGAAGAATTGGGTTAGCGTTTTCTGCCAGCCAACCTTCCAGAGTATATGCAATGATAGAAGCAACAAAAAATGGTTTGTATAAAAGTGATGATGGAGGTTTTAAATGGGAGCTTGTTAACAGCGATCCTGCTTATGTTACAACACGTTCATTTTATTTTCAGGATATACGGGTTGACCCTCAAAACGAAAATCGCCTTTATAGTTTGTACCAGCCTATTGCCATGAGTGAAGATGCAGGAAAATCTTTTAAAGTTATTGCCCCGATGGATAAGATCCATGCCGATCACCATGCCATGTGGATCAGCCCAATGGATCCTTCTTTTATTTTAGAAGGCGGGGATGGTGGCTTAGCCATCAGCCATGATAAAGGAAAGACATGGAAATTTGAAGAGCAGTTAGCCTTTGGGCAATTCTATCATATTAATGTAGATAATGAAATGCCCTACCATGTAATGGGAGGATTGCAGGATAACGGAAGCTGGTGGGGCCCAGCCTATCAATGGACAAATGGACCCATACAAAATTTAGCGTGGCAGGATGTGAGTGGCGGAGATGGTTTTGATGTAGCTCCCGATCCCGAAAATGCTAACTGGGTTTACGCAATGAGCCAGGGGGGAGAACTTTCTAAATATAATATTGCAACAGGTGAAAAAGCAAGAATACAACCGCCTGCTCCTGACCTGCAAACAAGATTAAGATTTAACTGGAATGCTGCGCTTGCAGTTGATCCGTTGGATGCAAAAACAATTTATTATGGCAGCCAGTTTCTTCATAAAAGCAGTAATAAAGGATTAACATGGGAGATCATTTCTTCTGATCTTACCACAAATAATAAAGACCGGCAAAAGCAGGATGAGAATGGCGGACTTTCAATTGATATCACCGGCGCAGAAAATTATACGACCATTCTTACAATAGCCCCTTCATCAAAACAAAATGGTGTTATTTGGGTTGGTACCGATGATGGCAATGTACAGTTAACGCAGGATGGAGGCAAAACATGGACAAGCTTCCGCGGAAAAATCGCAGGCTTGCCTGCAGGTGCATGGATACCACAGGTAAGAGCATCGCAATACAATGCTGCGGAAGCATTTGTTGTTGCCAACGATTACAGAAGAGGAGATTTTAAACCTTATATTTTCCGAACAAAAGATTTCGGTAAAACATGGACAAAAATGTTAGATGGAAGCAATGTGAAAGGGTATGCATTATGTGTATTGCAGGACCCGGCAGAACCTAATTTAATTTTTGCAGGAACTGAACAGGGCCTTTGGATAAGTTTTGATAACGGAGCATCTTTCCAGCAATTTAAAAATGATTACCCATCCGTTTCTACATACGATCTTGCCATACAGGAAAGAGAAGCAGATCTTGCCATTGCAACTTTCGGAAGATCACTGTATATATTAGATGATATCAGGCCGCTAAGAAAAATTGCTGCCTTAAAAGGGCAACTGCCATCCAAACAACTTACAGCATTTGAAACGCCTTCATCCTACATGGTAAATTATAAAACTCCTGCCGGCTATAACAGCAGCCCGTGGGGAATGTATGAAGGTAAGAACAGGAGCAGGGGCGCTGCATATTCTTTCTTTGTAAAACCATCTTTAAAAACTGACAGCAATTTGCTTCCTAAAAAAACGGCAATAATTGTTGATTCTTCTCAAATGAAAATGCCACAAAACAGCGGCGAAGATTTAGCAAATATGGAAGTAGATTCTTCAAAAGCAAGAATTGGTTTACGGGCACAGGGAGATACGGCAACTGTAAAAATTTATAATGATAATAATGAGTTGATAAGAACATTAAGAGTTAAAGCAGATACAGGCTTTAACAGGGCTTACTGGGGTTTTGAAATGAAAGGTGTTCGACCAGTAGTTAATCCAAATCAAGCCGGTGGTAGCGCAGGCGGTGGTGGCAGATTCGGACGCTTTGGAGGTGCAAGAAGTACAGAGCCACCGGGGCAACCGGTTTATCCCGGCACATATAAAATGGTAATAAGTTTACGTGGTGCATCAGATTCTACAATGATGATAGTTAAAGGCGATCCGAATGTTTCTGTATCAAAAGAAATGTATGATGCCCGGATGAAAGTGCTGCGGAGATTAGAAAAAAGCACCGCCAAATTAGTTACCGTTAGTGAGCAGCTAAATGATGCGGAAGAAACAATAAAAAAAGTAGACGCCACCTTAACAGGAGTTGATGCAAGACAAAGTGGTGCACTTAGAAAACTGAACACTGCAATGACTGACTCCATAAAAAATATCCGTGATTATATCTTTGGTAAAAAACAGGATAAGCAAGGATATGGAACACCTTACCAGGTTACAGTAAATGGAAGATTGCAGGATGCAAACCAGGCTGTGACAGGAAAAAATAAAATTCCTGACACACAGGAAATGCGCCTTACCGAAGAAGCAGAATTTTTAGTAAGTGATTTGGTAAAAAGAACTAATAATTTCTTTGCAACAAAATGGAAAGACTATCAAACCCAGGTAGAAAATTCAAAAATAAAATTATTTAAAGACGTAAAACCAATAGAGTAAATACCCAAGACCTTGAAGGTTTTTAAAACCTTCAAGGTCTTTCCTAAAATTTTTCTGCAGATATTTCCCTGCCTCTTCGTCTACAAACCAATACAGCTCGCCATTTGCAGGCTGTATATGTTGTGCAGGATAAGCCTGTTGATGAGATTCCAAAACCTGTTTCAAATTTTTTGCTTTACTCTCTCCTGTAACTAAAAAAGCAATAGTAGAAGATCTGTTTACAACCGAGGGCATTAAAGTTATCCGCTCTCCTTTTTCTTTTGAAGAAACTGCACTTACCCATGAATTATTATCATTCAAAATTTTATTCCCGGGGAATAAAGAAAGTGTGTGTCCATCATCACCCATACCAAGAAGAACAAGATCAAAAGTTGTTTGCTTCTCATCAAAATATTTGTGTAAAATATTTTCGTATTGCTTTGCAGATTCTTCGGGTGTTACGTCGGTCCATATTTTATGAACCTGATCCGAAGGGATATTTATTTTACTTAATAAATTATCGTAAGCCATTTTTGCATTGTTGCGCTCATCAGTAAAGGAAACAAATCTTTCATCTCCCCAAAAAATATGAAGCCTGCTCCAGTTTATTTTTTCACGATACACATCTGACGCTAATGTTTGATATAATTTTTTGGGTGTTTCTCCTCCTGATAAAGCAATTGTAAATTTGTCTTTTACCTCCAGTGTTTTTTGTATCAAAGATGTTATCCAATTTGCCAAAGCTGTTATAGTTTCTTCAGCACTTTTATAAATATGTAAATGCATTATTTTTCTTTTCTTTTTGGAGGAAGGGTTATCCAGTTGTGTCCGTCTCTTGCTATCAATGCTTCAGCATCTTCCGGTCCCCAGGAATCAGGAGAATAGTTCGGAAAATCAATGGGTTTTCTTTCCCGCCATACTTCAATTACCGGCATTACCACTTTCCAGGCTGCTTCTACCTGGTCTGCCCGCATAAATAAAGTGGCATCTCCTTCCATCACATCATACAACAACGTTTCATAAGCTTCGGGTTCGTATCCATCGTAAGCATCTTTATAATTAAAAACCATATCCACAGGAGTTAGAACCATGTGTTGACCGGGCTTCTTTGCCTGGAAGCGTAAACAAATATCCATCTCTGGTTGTATACTTATTGAAAGCCTGTTTGGCCGCCATGTTTCTGCAGCTTCTGCCGGAAAAGAATAATGTGGCGCCGGTTTAAATTGTATGGTAAGCGCTGTTGTTTTTTCATGCATATGTTTACCTGTGCGTACATAAAATGGCACTCCTTCCCAGCGCCAGTTATCTATATAAAATTTAATAGCCGCAAAAGTTTCTGTTGTTGAATCCGGCTTTACGTCTTTCTCCTGCCGGTAACCCATAACTTTTTCACCCTGCATCCATCCTTCGCTGTATTGACCCCGTACCGCATAATCATACACTTCTTCTTTGTCAATTTTTCGCAAGGCATTAAGTACATCCACTTTTTTATTTCTTATTTCATCTGCATCAAAAGAAATTGGCGCTTCCATGCCGATCATACAAAGCAGTTGAAGAATATGGTTTTGAACCATATCCCGCAATGCGCCAGAATTTTCATAATAGCCGCCCCTGCCTTCTACTCCTACTGTTTCAGCCGAAGTTATCTGAACATGATCAATATAATTTTTGTTCCATATCGGCTCAAATAAAGCATTGGCAAAACGCAGCGCCAAAATATTTTGTACAGTTTCTTTGCCGAGGTAATGATCAATGCGGTATATCTGTTCTTCTTTAAAAATACCGGCCAATAACAAATTCATTTCTCTTGCGCTTTCAAGATCATGGCCAAAAGGTTTTTCAACAACTATACGTGAATGTTTTACATCAGTGCAAACCTGTATTAAGCCAAGATTTTTTATTATTACAGGAACCAATTGTGGTGCAACCGCCATATAAAAAAGTAAAGTTGGATACTCACCAAATTCCTGTTCCTTTTGTTTGGCCAACTCTGCAATACTACCATATGCTTTTTCGTCTGATACATCCAATTTTAAATAACTTAAGTGCTTCGAGAATTCTGTCCATTTTCTATCCTCATCTTTTCTTCTGGAAAAATTAATTATACCATCCAGTAAATGTTCTTTGTAAGCTGATTCATCATATTCAGTTCTTGCAATACCAACTATACTGAATTTTTCAGGCATTGAATTATCAAGAAATAAATTATACAAAGCCGGAGTAAGCTTACGATAATTAAGATCTCCGCTTCCGCCAAAAATAAAAATAAGAACGGGAGGTAATTTTTTTTTTTCTGAATTATGATTCATAGGATTAATTGATTTGAAGCATGATCAACTGTTTTATCATCCTGTTGCCAATCAGTATGAAATATTCCCGGTGAGTCAACTCTTTCATAAGTATGTGAGCCGAAATAATCTCTTTGAGCCTGTATTAAATTGGTAGGCAATTTTTCCCTGCAATAAGCATTAAAATAATTTAGAGAAGCTGATAATCCACTTACGGGATAAGCGTTGGAAAGTGCTGTTGTTACTACATCTTTTAATCTTTGTTTTTTTGCACTGAGCAGCTTTGCAACATCTTCATCAAGCAATAAGTTTTGTAATTGAGAATTTTTCTGAAAAGCTTTACTAAACAAATTCAATAAAGAAGACCGAATGATGCATCCGCCTGTCCACACTCTTATTACTTCAGGCAGAGGTATATCCATTTTTAGTTCTGCTGATGCTTTACTTAAGAGGGCCATACCCTGTGCATAGCTAACTATGGTTGCAAAAAATAATGCATCGTGCAACTGTTTAATAAATTCTTCTTTGGGGATATTAATTTTTTTTACTTCAGCATTATATATTTTATTGGCAAAAATTCTTTGCTCTTTTAATGCAGAAATATTTCGCACCATTACCGCCATATCAATTGCAGGAATAGGTTCGCCGGAATCCAGCGCTGCTTCTGATGTCCATTTACCTGTTCCTTTTGCACCCGCCTTATCTAAAATTTTATCAATAAGCATTGCCTCACTTTTATCATCTTTCTTTAAAAAAATATCAGCCGTTATCTCTAATAAAAAAGATTTCATTTCACCATTATTCCATTCTAAAAAAACTTTATGCAATTCATCATTATCTAATCCCATTCCATTATGTAATACATCATAACATTCGCTTATTAATTGCATTATGGCGTATTCAATTCCGTTGTGAACCATTTTTACATAATGGCCGGCAGCATCATTTCCTAAATACGCAACACAGGGCTGACCATTAACTTTTGCTGCAACTGCTTTTAAAATTGGTTCAACTTCTTTATAGGCTTCCATATCTCCACCGGGCATTATGCTTGGGCCAAGTCTTGCGCCTTGCTCACCGCCAGAAATTCCGATGCCCATAAAATGCAGCTTTTTCTCTTTTAAAAATGTTATTCTTTTTAAAGTATCAATATAATGTGAGTTTCCTCCATCAATAATTATATCCCCTTCCTCAAGCAATGGAATAAGTTCTGCTATTACACTATCCACGGGGTTTCCGGCAGGCACTAGCATCATTAATTTCCGTGGCTTTTGTAATTGACTTATCATTTCATTAAGTGTATTCACTCCTTTTACTACTGTGCCTTTAGTCGCCGATACTTCAAGCGTTTTTGTTTTATCCGGGTTCTTATCATAGCCAATTACTTTAAAACCATGATCGGCCATGTTAAGTAAAAGATTGCTTCCCATAACGCCAAGACCTATCATTCCAAAATCGTATAAAGTATCTGCCATCAGGTAAAATTAGTATAATTGAAATTGTTTATCTCTTACAACTTAACTTCGCTCCCTCACATTTAATATCAATAATTATGTCAGCATTAGCAAAAGATTTTAATGATTACCGTGAAAAAATGAATGAAGTTATTTTAAGCAAGAATAATCTTGTGATGAAACGTTTATGGAACTTAGATACGAATACTTATGAGGATGGCGCTATTGATAAAAAGACAAAAGAAATGCTGGGGCTTGTAGCTAGCATGGTTTTGCGTTGTGATGATTGTATTAAATATCATTTGGGCAAAAGCTATGAACTTGGTGTAACGACAGAGCAGATGTACGAAATTTTTGCTGTGGCAAATATTGTGGGGGGAACCATTGTAATTCCACATACAAGAAGAGCTGCTGAATATTGGGAAGAATTAATTGCCGGTTAATAACTACACTAAAACTTTAGAATGAAAAAATTTTTCCTGATTGCATTTATATTTTTATCCCTTAAATCGTTCTCACAAAATACACAATCATTTTTCTTTGGGCGCACCACCGGAAGTCTTCCCTTTCTTGAGTATGGTATAGGGGATGACAGGCTTGGCGGGGCTAAGATGACATTTCTTGACAGTAATATTTTGCTAAAAGTTGTTGATAGTTTTAAAACCAAATACAAAGTTCAGTTATCAAAATACCGTGCAGCCTACATAGATAAAAAAAATCTTATCAGCCCCGTAACCGGCACTCCAAATCATTTAACAGGAAGCTGGAAAGTATCTGGAGACAGCATTTATGATTATGTGACAATTGCTTTAAATGAAAAATTGCCCTACACCGGAATTCAGCAAATTGACCCTTCAAGACTGGTGGTAGAAATTTTTGGTGCTGAAAATAATACCAATTGGATAACCCAGGTTAGCACAACTAAAGAAATAAAGAATGCATATTATGAGCAAACAGAAGATGATGTAATGAAAGTTATTATTGAGCTTAAGCATAAACAACATTGGGGGCACAGCATATATTATGAAGGAAATAAATTAATTATCAGGGTTAAGCGGCAACCTGAAAAACCCGAACTTAAATATTTAACCATAGCTGTAGATGCAGGGCATGGCGGAGATAATAATGGTGCAGATGGAGTTACCAGCAAAATACTTGAAAAGAATTATACACTTTTATTTGCCAACGAATTAAGAAATGCACTTGTAAAAAAGAAAGCAAATGTTATCATGACAAGAGAGAAGGATACAACCCTGAGTATGCCTGAGCGGATTGAATTTTTAAAACAACAATGCCCTGATCTGTTAATCAGCATTCATCTCAATTCATCTGACATAGATTCCATACAGGGTGTAAGTACCTATTACCGGTATATTGGTTTTCGTTCTTTAAGCGTGGCACTATTGCACCACATGCTCGATCTTAATTTAAAAGAATATGGAAATATAGGCTCATTTAATTTTTCTTTAAACGGACCTACTGATTATCCAAATTGTCTTGTGGAGGTGGCATTTTTGAGTAATGTAGAAGATGAGAAAAAAATTCTTGATCCTGCATTTCATAAAGCTGTTGCAAAAAAAATAGTGGAAGGCATTGAAGAATTTCTAAAAAATTTATAAAATAGTATTTTTGCTTCTCTAAATATTCAATTATCAATATATACACATCTATAAAAAAGGTTTTTGGAAGATTAAGTCATCTTGCTGAAACATTAATTGGTTCCGAAATCGTTCGGTTGGGAGCAGATATAAAAGAAAAAATTAACAAAGGAGAAAAAATTTACAATTACACTATTGGTGATTTTGATTCTTCCATTTTTCCTATCCCAAAAAAATTTGAGCAGGAAATTATAGACGCTTATAAAAATAATTATACTACATATCCCCCGGCTGAAGGTATACTTGCCTTGAGAGAATCAGTTTCAAAATTTATAAGTGACAGAGAAGGCCTTGATTATGCTGCGAATGAAATTTTAATTGCTGCCGGTGGACGCCCACTTATTTATGCATTATACAGAGCCCTTGTTGATAAAGATGATAAAGTAATTTATTCAGTACCCAGCTGGAATAATAATCATTATGTACATTTTGTAGAAGGGCAACATGCGGTGATTGAAGCTATAGAAGAAAATAATTTTATGCCCCTCGCGGAAGAAATAAGACCTCATTTAAAAGGGGCTGCACTTATTGCATTATGCTCTCCGCTAAACCCAACAGGAACCATATTTAAAAAGAAAGAGCTGGAAGAGATTTGCGACCTTGTTTTACAGGAAAATATGGAAAGAGGAGCCGAGGAAAAAAAATTATATGTGATGTATGATCAAATGTATTGGGCATTAACTTACGGGGATTCTAAACATTATAACCCCGTCTCATTAAGGCCCGAAATGAAAGATTATACCATTTTTATTGATGGTATAAGCAAATCATTTGCTGCTACCGGAGTTAGAGTGGGATGGGCACTTGGCCCCCAGCATGTATTAAATAAGATGAAGGCCATAAACAGTCATGTGGGTGCATGGAGCCCCATGGCGGAACAACATGCTGCTGCAAAATATCTTGTACAAACTGAAGCAATTGATAAATATTTTGAACATTACAAAAAAGAATTAGAAGACAGGCTGCGCCTTATACATGAAGGATTTCAAAAATTAAAGAAGGAAGGGTTCAGTGTTGATTCAATAGCCCCACAGGCAGCGATTTACTTAACCATTCAGATTAATCTTGCCGGTAAAAAAACGGTTGATCAGAAAATACTGGAGGAGCAAAAAGAGGTAACCGAATACATTTTAAATGAAGCAAAACTTGCTGTCGTTCCATTTTATGCATTTGGAGCTTCAAAAAATTCTAATTGGTACAGGTTGAGTGTTGGTACCTGTAAAAAAGAGGAAATACATGAGATGCTTGCTAACTTAAAAAAGGCATTGACTGGATTACAGTAATTAATTCTTATTATTTAAAAAGATAAACGGCTTGAGTTCTTTTTTACGGAGGGTGTTGCGAATAATATTAAATTGATTTTGAATCTTATACCTGTTAAGGTTTATTACTTCATGAGCGATAACAAGGTTCTCTATACTTTCAACAGCATATAAAAGCTCGTGAAGCATTTCTACTTCATGTTCTATAGCCTGCGGGCTCATTAATTCTTCTTTGAACAACACCAGTAAATCCCGGTTAGATTTGTTCATCATTATTTATTAAGTTTTAGTAACCTACCAAACCTTTTTTACTTGGACATCCGCAACCGCTTTTTTTAGAAGAGCTGCATCCGCTAACCAATAAAGTTATGCCAAATAAAAAAATCAATAAAATCCTGTTTGCTTTCTTCATAAAATCAGATACCAAATTAAACTATTTTCACAATTATTTATTGCAATGTTTTGAGAAACGGTAAAAAAATTAACAATATACCCACTAGGTTAAGAATATTAGTTGCCCCCTTAGAGTGGGGTCTTGGTCATGCCACAAGGTGTATCCCTATAATAAACCAATTACTAAATCAAAATTGCGAGGTATTAATTGCTGCTGAAGGGGGCACTTTTTATTTACTAAAGCATGAATTTCCCGGCCTTACTTTTTTATCATTAACGGGATACAGGGTGAAGTATAGCAGGAAAAAATATTTTTTACCATGGAAGATTGTAACCCAGCTGCCAAAAATTATATTCGCTATATATAAAGAACATCAATGGCTAAGAAAAATTGTAAGGGAAAATAAAATTGACGCTGTTATTTCTGATAACAGGTTTGGAATGTATCACTCTAAAATTGCTTCGGTTTACATTACACATCAGTTATTAATTAAAACAGGTAATGCACTTACAGAAAGAATTGCCCGGCAAATTCATTATTATTTTATCAATAAATATAATGAATGCTGGGTGCCTGATTTTGAAATAAATGGCCTGGCAGGTAAATTATCTCATCCAAAAAAATTACCAAATAGAATAAAATACCTGGGAGCGCTTTCAAGATTTACGTTATTTGATACTGTAAAAAAATATGATCTCCTTATAATTATTTCGGGGCCGGAACCACAGAGAACAATTTTTGAAGATCAAATTTTAAATGAACTGGCGTCTTATCACGGGAAGGTTTTATTTATAAGAGGATTGCCAGAAAATAACGAAGTTCTGAAGAATGAAAATCCATTAGTAGAAATTAAAAATCATCTTTTTGCCAAACAATTAAATGAAGCAATTCTGCAATCTGCTATTATCATCAGCAGATGCGGTTATACCACCGTCATGGATCTGATCAAGCTGCAAAAAAAGGCCATTCTTGTACCCACTCCCGGACAAACAGAGCAGGAATATTTAGCTACGTATTTAAGGGAAAACAAAATGTTCTATACTATAAGTCAAAATGATTTTGATCTGCAAAATTCGCTTCAGCAAGCTTATTCGTTTTCTTACACTATCCCTGAATATAATATGGAAGAGTACAAAAATGTGATTGATCAATTTGTTCAGTCAATGTAAACACTGCAACTTTGCATTTTAATTAAAATAATTTTGAGCCCACAGATCAAGGCACACATTGGCTTATTGGCAACCAATCTTTTCTTTGCAATAAATATTAGCGCTATTAAATATTTTACCGGGCAGAGCCTGGCAGGACCTTATGGGCTTAATGTAGTTCGCAGTGGAGTTTGTGTAATACTATTCTGGTTACTGTTTTTTATAACCAGTGAGAAGAAAAAAATTGGGAAGAAAGATATTGTAAGGTTTCTGCTTTGCGCATTCTCTGCGCTGGCCGCCAACCAGATGCTTTTTATGAAAGGTGTGTCCCTAACTTATCCTATTCATGCATCATTACTATTGCTCATCACGCCTATCCTTATCACATTTATTGCTGCATGGGTTTTAAAAGAAACCATTACACCGCTAAAACTTATTGGATTATTTCTTGGTGTTACCGGAGCCTGTATACTAATAATGTCGGGCCATAATGCAACCAAAAGAAATGATATTTTATTGGGAGATCTTTTGGTAATAATGAGTACTGTTCTTTACACTATTTATTTTATACTGGTTAAACCATTAATGCAAAAATATTCCACAATGGATGTTATGAGATGGGTGTTTACTTTTGGATTTATTATGATATTGCCATTAGGATGGAAAGAGTTTGTACAAATCCCATGGAGCCTTTATAAACTTGATGAATACTTTTTATTGTTTATGATCGTTGTTCCCGGCACTTTCTTAGCATACATTTTTAATGCATACGGAATTAAAAAATTGAGTGCCTCTACTGCCGGCACATATATTTATTCGCAACCGGTTTTTGCTGTAATAATATCAACAATTTTTTTGAAAGAAAGCCTGGATTTTTATAAAATTATCGCCGGTATAATTATATTCAGCGGGGTTTATCTTGCCAATAAAACCCCTCCTAAATCCTCCCTAAAGAGAGGACTTTCGAAAGCTTAAAAAATTTACATTTTAAAAAATAATGGAAAGAGTAGATTATTTTTTTGAGAAAAATTGTATCAATAATAAATCCGGCACAAAGAAATGTAACCGATAAATATACCGCTGGAATTTGTATGAACTTCTTCCATTAATTCAATCCATTTAATAACAGACTGGAATTTGCCGGTTGAAACATCAAAGTACCAATCCTGGTAAATTCTTATAATTGGAATATTATCCGAACTGTGTTGCCGCTGAATAACTTTGTAGGTAGCATTACCGGCATCATTATATACGGGTATTGTATCTGCCGTCAAATGCCATGTATAAATTTGTTTACCCGGAATTTGTTTATTCGTTTCCGGGTCAATGGCTTTCAGCTTTCCTTTTGCTATTGCCTGCAAAATAATAAGCGGAACAGGTTTTCCGATTTCTGATGTTAATTCAGGATTATTTTTTGTCAGCGATTTAATGATCCATTCGCATTCCGAAGCTTTTAATAGGGTAGTGTCGTGACGAACAAGAATGGTATTTGAATTACCGTTTTGAGAAAAAGAGCTGAAAGTACAAATGACTAAAGCGATGAGAGTGATGTATTTTTTCATAATAATGAAACACCAAGATAAAAATTTGTTGCTTTAAAAAATGTTAATAATTTCTGCTTCATCTTTAGCCATATCTGCCGTATGCAAGTCTTAAACAAATACAAGAGGAAAATCAAAGCTCAACAGCCGTTTTTTGAGGAAAAATTAAAGGAATAAATTATTCTTCTTTTTTAGGATAATCAAAAAATAAAAATTCCTTTTTTGCTTTTGAAAAATCTTTCCACTTTTCAACATCTGCTTTTACGGCAAATATGCTACAGGTGGGCATATTATCAATATTTGCTTTATCAACTAACTGATTAGCAAAAGCGGTAATGCCGGGATTATGGGAAAAGACAGCAGCGCTTTTATATTTATCGTCAATATCTTTTACAGTATCACTAAAATTATTTGTGCCTGCATCATATAAAGCAGAAACAAGAATTATATCGTCAGTTTTTTCACCGAATTCTTTTATAAAATATTCGGCTGTTTTTTTTGCACGCTTTGCCGGGCTTGAAATAAATGCATCAATTTTTATATCTCTCTTACGTAATCTCGCAGCCATTTTTGGCGCATCACTTTTACCACGCTCATTTAAAGGACGTTCAAAATCGCTTTGGGAAATATCATCCCAACTGCTTTTTGCATGACGTATGAGAAGGAGTGTTTTCAACAAAAAGTTATTTAAATATCTTTTTTTGGATTCTGAAAATTTTTGTAATAATCGTAAAATATTAACTCTGCGTAATTTCTGCTTCTTCTTTCTCTGGGGTGAAGGATTATATTTTTTTTCTTACCGCAGAGGACAAGAGATAAAAGAGTTTACGCAGAGAGATATATTTTCATAATCTCATTATGCGGCTTTCCCAAACCAGCTTTTGATTGTGTGAGAGCTTCATTTACATCTTGTTTAACCTTATCAGGAAGCTCATTCCAAAAATCAATTTTTTCTGTTTCAAAAATTGTTTTTATCTGCATCAAAACCGATTTATTTTCGTACTTAAAACCAGTTTGGCAATTTCTAATTTTTCTGATTGTAAACTCATAAAATTATTTCTCTTCAAATGTAAAAATATTAAAATAAAAACCGAATCGGTAGTTTTTAATATCCCCGTACATTCTTCCCCTCCATATAATTAATGAATGCTTTATTAACAACACGGTTTCCGCCGGGGGTAGGATAATTTCCTGTAAAATACCAATCACCTAAATTGGTGGGACAGCTATCGTGCAGATCCTCTATCGTTTGATAAATTACATCCACCGGTGTTGAAATTTGTTTTGGAGTTATCAGTTCAGCAATTTTTTTAGAGATCTGATCCAGCGTGAATGGCTTGTAAATTTGCCTGATTAAATTCTCTGTATGCAGTTGATTATTGCGCTGCAGTTCTTTACATTTATTTAATATTTCACCTAATAATTTTTCCTGCCCTGTTTCTTTTATTAATTCAATCGCAGCCCTGAAAGCCACGAACTCACTGAGTTTGCTCATATCAATCCCATAACAGTCAGGATACCTTATTTGTGGTGCAGAAGAAACAACAATGATCCTTTTAGGTTGCAACCGCGAAAGCATCCTGATAATACTTTCTTTTAATGTTGTTCCCCTTACAATGGAATCATCTATAACTACCAAAGTATCTTCATCTTTTTTAACCGTGCCATAAGTAATATCGTAAACGTGCTGTACCATTTCGTTACGGCTGCTGTCTTCGGTAATAAAAGTGCGAAGCTTAACATCTTTTATTGCGATCTTTTCTATTCTTATTTTCCTGTTAACCATTTCAGTTAACTTTTGTTCATCGTAGTCTTTTTGCCAGCTTAATATTCTTTCTATTTTAATTTTATTAAGATAATCTTCAGCACCTTTTAGCAAACCATAAAAAGCAATTTCTGCAGTATTTGGTATAAAGGAGAAGATGGTATTTTTAAGATCGTAATCAATTGCTTTTAATACCGCTTCACTTAAATGATATCCCAGCGCAGTTCTTTCTTTATAAATTTTTTCATCACTGCCTCTTGAAAAATAAATACGCTCAAAACTGCATGCCTTTCTTTCTTTCGGTTCAAGAATTTGTTCTATTGAAAAATTGCCAAGCGTATCCACCATTACAGCCTGCCCCGGCATTAGCTCCCGCACTTCATTTTCACCCACATTAAAAGCAGTACGTATCGCCGCTCTTTCACTTGCTGCTACCACTACGTCATCATTTACATAATAGTAACATGGCCTGATGCCATGGGCATCTCTTACAACAAAACCAATTCCGTTACCGGTAATGCCGCCAAAAGTAAAGCCACCATCAAAATAGGAAACGGCCTTTTTTAAAACTTTTGTCATATCAAGATTACCAGGAAAAAGTTCGTCAGCTTTTATTAGAAAGTGATGGATCACTTCCATCATTGCACCCAGGTCGCTTTGTTTTTCAAATTCATCAGGATGACAATTGATCAAAGAAAATAATTCATCTTTATTTACAAGATTAAAATTTCCTGCCAGGGCAAGATTTCTTGCAGGAATGGTATTTCGTTTTACAAATGGATGGCAAAAGTCTACGTTATTTTTTCCCTGTGTTCCATAACGTAAATGCCCCAGCAATAATTCTCCTAAGAAGTTTACATGCCCTTTCATTAATCCCGGGTGAAGCTGTATGTCAGGATGATTTTTTTCTATCTCACTTATTTCTTTCCCTATCTGTAAAAAAATATCGGCTATAGACTGATTGGCATTGCTTCTTATACGATGCAGGAATGGATAACCAGGTTCGGTGTTAAGTTTTACGGTTGCTATACCTGCGCCGTCTTGCCCCCTGTTGTGCTGTTTTTCCATAAGCAGGTAAAGTTTGTTTAGCCCATACATTACTGAACCATGCTGCTGTTGATAATAAGAAAAAGGTTTACGTAAGCGAATGAAGGCAAGGCCGCATTCGTGTTTTATTTCGTCACTCATTTATGAAAATGAAAATACAATTAGAAGACGTTTGTGCTAATACAAACATTGCTGCAAAGTTAAGAAATAAGAAACGTTTATGCAGAAGGTAACTTTGCAAAGAATACACAAACAATCCAGAAAAGGCCCTCTGTCCCCGAAAGGGGAAACTTAGATTATTACTTATCTAACATTTTATTGCTCTGTTAACTTTGAAAGTATTGGCTCCCCTTTCCTTCGGGAAGGGGCTTTAGTATAATCCTGCATCTTTAAAAAAAAGCTTGTGGGGATGGGCTTATTTTGTTGCGGTAGCTGTTACTATCCACTTTTGCATTTCATGGCAACTTTTGTATTCATTATCAACATTAATGTAATAAGTAGGGATATTTTTGGTAAACCATTTTTCCAGGGTTTCGTTTTTCTTATCTTCCTGGGCTCTTAGCGCAATCCTGTTATAATCGTCTTTAAGATTTTCGCGGTGTGGTTCTGTTCTTGTAATTAATTGTACAATACGCACCCCTTTTTTTCCTCTTTCATCAGCATATTCAGATGGCTGCGAATATTCGCCTATTGTAAGATCTTTTAATTTTACTACTAAATCCTTATCTAATTGGTCAATTGTTAGAAATGTGCTTCCATCTCTACCCTGAATTCTGCCGCCGGTAAATTTGCTGGATTCATCATCACTGTATCTGGAAACCGCTTCTCCAAATTTCATTGTTCCTGCAATGATCTTCGATCTTACAGAATCTAATTTATGTTTTGCATCATTTACCTCTATAGAAGATACCTGGGGTATTTTTAATATATGCCTGATAGATGCATCGTCACCGGCACGGCTTATCATCTGGATAATGTGATAACCAAATTTTGTTTTAAAAACGGTTGATATCTGTCCTTCTTTTAAACTAAAAGCTTTTGCAAGAAATAAAGGATCCCATTGTTTTTCATTTTTATTTATATCATACTTACCACCTGTTTCTTTACTGCCTGGATCATCGGTGTATAATGTAGCAAGTGTTTCAAATTTTTTAGCACCACTTTCAACCTGCTTCTTATATTCTTTTAATTGATCTACTGCATATGTTTCAAGATCACGGCTTGCTTTTGGATAAACCACTATTTGCCCAACTTCCACTTCCGATTCATAAAAAGGCAAACTGTCTTTGGGAATAGTTTCAAAATAAGCCTTTACTTCAGAAGGTGTGATCTTTACATCTTCAACAATTTTATTACGCATGCTTTGCGATAATTTTTGCTCACGGAATGTTTGTTTAAAATCTTCTTTTAACTGGTAAATTGTTTTGCCTGCAATTTGTTCTACAATATCTTTTGAACCGTACTGGTTAATAAAATACCTGACCTTATTATCTATTTCAGCATTAATTTCATCATCAGACACGGGGAGAGAATCTTTTTCGGCCTGCAACACCAAAGCTTTAATACCAAGAGCCTGTTCTAAAAGCAGGCATTTTGCATTCACAGGTATTTCAATATTTTGCCGCTGCATATCTAATATGCTATTTTCAATCTCACTTTTAAGAACGATCTTATCGCCAACTGTTGCAATAATTTTATCGGCAAGTACTTTTTTTTGAGCAAAAAGAGAAATAAAAAGAAGCGCAAATAATGCAGTTAAATAGAATTTCTTCATAATACTATCAAAAATAAACAGCTATAAATTGAATAGTTGTTTTAAATTTTAAATTAACAAATTATTTGTAGAGACAGGGCATGCGCTGTCTCTACATTTTAATAACACCTACAATGTTCTCTTCACCTCTACTTCTTCAAAGGCTTCTATCATATCGCCGGGTTTTATATCGTTGTAGTTTTTTATTATCATACCACACTCCATATTGGTGGTTACTTCTTTGGCGTCATCTTTAAATCTTTTCAGGCTTCCTAATTCGCCGGTGTGTACAATGATACCTTCTCTTACCAAACGTATCCTGTTGTTACGGGCAACTTTACCATCAAGTACCATACAACCTGCTACCGTAGCTTTATCAAATTTGTACGTTTCTTTTATCTCTGCAACACCCAAAACCTTTTCCTGAATTTTAGGTTCAAGCATACCTTCCATGGCACTCTTAACCTCATCAATGGCATCGTAAATAATAGAATATGTTTTTATCTCTACCCCTTCATTTTCTGCAAGTTTTGAAGCAGATAATGCAGGCCGAACATTAAAGCCAATAATGACAGCATCCGAAGCAGTAGCCAGCAATACATCACTTTCTGTAATTTGCCCTACGCCTTTATGCACTACGCTTACTGCAATTTCTTCTGTAGTTAATTTTTGTAATGAATCACTTAATGCTTCTACCGAACCATCAACATCAGCACGGATAAGAAGATTAAGTTGTTTAAAATTACCCAATGCAAGTCTGCGCCCAATCTCATCTAAAGTAATATGTTTTTTAGCTCTTATACCTTGCTCACGCAGGATTTGCGCTCTTCTGTTTGCAGTTTCTTTTGCCTCGCTTTCATCTTCATACACTTTAAAAGTTTCACCGGCCTGGGGAGCGCCATTCAATCCTAAAATTAATACAGGTGTTGCAGGAGGAGCCACCTCAGTTCGTTGGTTACGTTCATTAAACATTGCTTTTACTCTTCCGTAATTTTGACCTGATACCAAAAGATCACCTTGTTTCAACGTTCCGTTTTGTACAAGAATGGTTGCTACATATCCACGTCCTTTATCAAGTGATGCTTCAATTACTGTTCCGCTGGCATTCTTATCAGGGTTGGCTTTCAGCTCCAGCAGTTCTGCTTCCAATAATATTTTATCAAGAAGTTCATCCACATTTAATCCGTTTTTTGCGCTAATTTCCTGGCTTTGGTATTTACCTCCCCAGCTTTCTACAAGAAGATTCATTCCGGATAATTGCTCTTTGATTTTTTCAGGATTAGCGCCGTCTTTATCAATTTTATTCAAAGCAAATATCATAGGAACATTTGCTGCCTGCGCATGTGAAATTGCTTCTTTTGTTTGAGGCATTACCGCATCATCGGCAGCAATAACAATTACTGCAATATCAGTAACCTTGGCACCGCGGGCACGCATTGCAGTAAATGCTTCGTGGCCCGGCGTATCTAAAAATGTGATTGCCCGTCCATCTTTTAACATCACTTCGTACGCACCAATATGCTGTGTGATGCCGCCGGCTTCACCTGCGATAACATTGGCATGGCGTATATAATCAAGTAAAGATGTTTTACCATGATCTACGTGACCCATAATGGTTACGATGGGAGGACGGGAAACAAGTTCTTCATCTGTATCTGCAATCTCTTCTTCCAAGTCTGCTTCGTCATCAATACCGATAAATTCAACTTCATATCCAAATTCGCCGGCCACCAATTCAATTACATCCGCTTCTAAACGCTGGTTGATAGAAACCATAATTCCGAGGCTCATACATTTGCTTATAACATCAGCAAAACTTACATCCATCAGGTTTGCAAATTCACTTACTGAAATAAATTCGGTTAGCTGTAATTTATTATCAACTGTTGCTTCACCGCTTTGTAATTCTGCAGCTTCGTCTCTTTTTGCTTTACGATATTTTGCTTTTAAGCTCTTACCACGTCCGCCTGAACCTGCAAGTTTGGCTTGGGTTTCCCGTATTTTATCCTGTATTTCTTTTTGATCAATTTCTTTATCATCACGGCGGGCAACTACAGGTGCATTTCTGCTAAACCTGCCACCACCGCCACCTTGAGGACGATTGCCCTGGTACGGGCTTGGAGTTCTTTGTCCCTGGCCGGGACCTGGCCCACGCTGAAAATTAGAAGGGGCGTTGCCTACTTTTTTCTGATCAACCGGGATGCGTTTGCGTATGCGTTTCTCATCCATCGGTCTTGTTTCATTATGCACGGGTAGTTTAATTTTACCCATGATCTTAGGGCCTTCTAATTTATCAGCTTTTATATTTTCAATAACCGGTGCTTCCTCTTTTTGGGGTTCAGGAATTATTGCCACAGGAATTGGTTCTGTTTTCTCAGGCGCTTCTTCTTCTTTTTTCTTTACTGTTTTTGCAGCAGGCGCTTTAGGTTTTTCTTCGATGTCCTCTTTCTTTACTGTTTTTTCTTTCTTTTTTGGTTTGGTAGATGAATCAATTGTACTTAGATCTATCTTATCAATAACCTTAGGTTGTTCAATTTCCGGAGCTTCAATTTTTGTTATTTCGGGAGTTGGTGGTGGTTCAGGAAGAGGAGTTTCCTTTATTTCCGCTTTTATTTCTTCTGCAGCAGGCGGTGGTGTTTCCCTGATCTTAGCGGCTTCTTTTTTCTTTATTGAAAGATCTTCTTCATCCCTTTTACGTTTTGATTCGGCAACCGCATTTTTAGGGAGATCAATCTGTTCTGCTTTTTGTTTAGCAGCTTTGTCCTGCTGGAATTCAGTTTGCAAAACACGGTACATATCTTCCGTAATTTTGGAAGTTGGTTTAAGGTCATCACCATTAAAACCTTTTAAGGCAAGAAATTCCATTAAGGTACTTGTACCTATATTAAATTCCTTTGCTGCCGCCATTAACCGTGGTGTATTTGCTTCTGACATATTAGGAAACCCTCCAACCTCCCTAAGGGAGGCTTTTAAAATCTATAAATTATTAAAATCTATTATTGTTAATCAAAGTTTAAGCTTGAAATATAAAACGGATATTTTCTTTATAAAGACTTTCTCAAGTCCCTCCTTCGGAGGGATTTAGCGAGGCTGCCTTTATTCCTTTTTAAATTCTTCTGCCAATACTCTTTTTACTTCTGCAATTGTTTCTTTTTCAAGATCTGTTCTGCGTTCTAACTCTTCATTGGTAAGCTCTATCACGCTTCTTGCGGTATCGCAACCTACTCTTTTTAATTCATCAATAATCCATGTTTCAATCTCATCACTAAATTCATCAAGATCAATATCAAATTCTTCCACCTCGCCTTCATTATCACGGAAAACATCAATCTCCAATCCTGTTAATTCGCAGGCAAGTTTTATATTAACTCCACGCCGCCCGATGGCCAGTGAAACCTGGTCGGGCTTTAAATAAACATTTGCATGTTTGGTTTCATTGTCAATATCCATGCTGGTGATTTTAGCAGGCGTTAACGAACGCTGTACTAATAACTGCTGATTATTCGTCCAGTTGATAACATCAATATTCTCATTTTTTAATTCACGAACTATGCCGTGAATGCGGCTTCCCTTCATACCTACACAAGCACCTACAGGATCTATCCTATCATCAAAACTTTCAACAGCAACCTTAGCTCTTTCACCCGGATCACGAACAATTTTTCTTATCACGATCAAACCATCAAAAATTTCAGGCACCTCAATTTCCAATAATTTGGCAAGAAAAGAAATGTCTGTTCTTGAAACAATTATCACAGCCTGGCTGTTTTTTAATTCAACTTTTTTTACAACAGCACGGATGCTCTCCCCTTTCTTAAAATAATCAGAAGGTATCTGTTCTGATTTTGGAAGTATCATTTCGTTGCCTTCTTCATCAAGCAATAAAATTTCTTTTTTCCAAACCTGGTAAACTTCACCGCTTACAATATCACCTACGCGATCTTCATATTTTTTAATTAAAATATTCTTTTTAAGATCATTTATGCGGCTTGCCAATGTTTGCTTTCCTGCTAAAATTGCACGCCTGCCAAACTCTTTTTGAATATCAACTTCCTCATACAATTCTTCGCCAACCTGGTAATCGGGCTCTATCTTAATTGCATCTTTATATTCAATTTCCGTAAGGGTATTATAAAGATCATCATCATCAACAATCGTTCGCCTCCTGAAAATTTCAAGGTCACCTTTTTGATCATTTACAATAACATCAAAGTTTTCATCTGATCCGTATTTTTTACGGATGAGTGTTTTAAAAACATCTTCCATCACCTTCATAAGCGTAGGCCTGTCAATGTTTTCAGCGTCTTTAAATTCCTGGAAGGAATCAATTAAATTAATACTTGCCATACAATATGGATGTTTAAAATGTTACCAACACTTTTGCGTGCTTAACCTGATTAAATAAAATATTTGTTGTTGTAAGAACTGCTTTTTTCCCTTGTCCTGTTTTTTCTTCGATGATTATTTCATCGTCATTTACTGTTGTTAATTTCCCTTCTTTTTTTGTTTCGTCATTCATTGTAACCTCTACCGTTCTGCCAATATTTTTTTTGTATTGACGATGAAGCTTTAAAGGTTCTTCAACACCGGGAGAAGAAACTT
>JANXQO010000123.1 GCA_025353485.1 Chitinophagales bacterium | reverse complement strand
TATTATAAAATTTACTAACCCGCTTATATCGAACTCACGTTAACTATTAAAAACTAACTTATGAGAAAATTATTATTACCTTCCTTATTGTTGTTTATTTCAACATCAATAATATTTATTTCCTGTAAAAAGAATGAGGCCGAAGTCCAGAACCCTGTTTCCCAGAATGAAAAAATCGTTAAGGCGAAAGCATGGTTTGAATCAAAGCTTCCAACAATGAATTTATATTCATTATACAAAACTGCAAAATATGACTGGACAAAGGCCGGCACTTTTAAATTCAAAAACGGTTATGAAATCATTACTGTTCCTCTGGTAAATGAAAATGTTTCAAAAAAATCTAACAGTCAATCTAAAACAAATTCGAAAACTACTTCAGATTCTTCGGTTGGATTTATTGGGAAGGAGAAATTACTTATTTATCCCCGGCTTGATGGAAAAGGTTATTTCACCAAGGTATTGCAGGTATTGCCTACCCTAAATTATTTAATTGCTTATAATAATAAATTTGATCCCAAAAACTTTACCGGTTATGTTTCAGTTTGGAGTTTGGAAACTGGCTTTAAAAAGGTTTAGGATTTGAAAATGCAGAAGTTGTTAATCCAATTACCATAAGTTTTGACAGTAGTAAACTGTCAGGGAAAGTTGTAGTACCGAGTACCCGTATAAATGGGCGGGTAAGTTCAAACCCTATCCCAAATTGGGTTGTATTGCCGGGTGTTACGGTTACTGCCGTTCGCAAACCACCAAGCGACTACGGAGCAGCTTATATGCAGGTAACTATGAATTATGGGGACATGACATTATCTCAAACGCTATCTGATGATCCTTCCTTTGGCGCTGAGTACGGTAGCTACAATGATCTTAATGATATTGCAGCTATCATGGATAATGGTGGCGGCGATTGGCTTTATGGGTGGAATAATAATGATCCTAATTATGCTAAAATGGTTTATTTGTTAAATAGGTTAAGCCTGACCGAATATCAATTTGATTGGCTTTCACAAAATGTTGAAATTTCAAATGAGCTTTATAATTATTTACTTGCCAAGGCTGATGCTGATGCAACTCAAATGAGCCAAATACATGCAATAGAACTCGTGCGCCAAGATGACTATAGTTATGTTTATTATATTCAGAATTATTTAGGTACAATTGATTTGAACCAAACTACACCGTGGTGGGCAAATAATCCGTATTTACAACCTCATGGAGGAGTAAGTTTCGGAACATGGGCAATAAATTACCTGGGTCAAAATCCTTCGGTAACTATGCCAATTTTTCAAAATCAGTTTATGACAAACTCCGAAGGGCCGGATGGAGCCTCAGACGCAGCATTCTGGGATGATCCTAATCTTACGTTCATTCATCAAAATGTACCAAGCTGGGCAAATTTTAGAGATGCCTTCCCCAAACGTTCGGATCCTCTTTATAATACAGCACAAAAATTATATGCATCTATTGGCGGAGCTGTTTATGCCAATGGTTATACAGGTCCTGAAAGTAATACTTGTGCCGCTAGAGTTTCAAAGTCGTTAAACTATTCAGGAATAACTATACCTAATATCCCAGACAAAACTTTTCTTGGCAGCGATGGAAAATATTATTTTTTAGGAGCAGAAAATTTAAATAGATGGATGCGCAAAACTTTTGGCTGTGGCAATCCAAATACTGCCATTGGTGAATATTTAAACCCTGATTGTTTGCATTTTGCTCCAAGCGATATAGGCATGAATGGTCAAAATCTGCCATCATTGTTATATGGGATTCATGGTATTTATTCCATGGTATCAACGAATCCATCATGGGCAACAGGACATGCAGATCCACTATATTCGCCAAATGCTACGTGTGATGGGGAATGTGATTTTGATGGCCCTGTTAAATATATTGATGTTTGGATTTTGCAATAATTAAAATAGTAATTCAGTGAAAGCAGTTTATTTTTCTCTTTTATACAGCATAATATTTTTTTCGTGCAACCATACTCATGTTCTTGGGAAGCAAAATATAGATTCTTCTGTTATAAAATTGCATGAAGGTCAATGGTATTATAATTTTAAAAATGAAGTTTTTATACGATGTTTAAAAAAAATATATCCGAAAATTTTTAGTGAGCTTATTGATTCTTTGGATGCGTCAACTGCAGCTAATACAGATCAGTTAGGATTTAATAGAGAAGTTCTTAATCTTGCAGATAGTTTGGCCGCTAATTTTGCTAAGCGGCCTGAAGCATCCTGGAAAATAGAAAGGGCAAAAGTAACATTAAATGTGTGTATTAGCTATAGGAATAGTATTGAATTAGACTCCATAGCAGTTTTTTTTTATGATAAGTTTCATTTAGTTGAAAAATAAAACAGAACAAGCAAGCTTTAAAAGGGTTGGTAGAATTGGTTATGTTATTCTACTTTTCTTTATATTTCTTCTCGCAACATAAAAGTTGTATGATAAAAAATATTTTATTATTTATTGTATTCTGTTTTTTAGGACTTGGTTCCTGCGTTATGGACACTTTAGAACGTCTTTGTATGGTAAAAAATCTATCTGGGAGAAAAGTATCAGTTTATTTTTCCAATTCTGAAATTTTAGATACCAGTACATTGCTTCATCAATTTCATAAGACAGATTTTGCTATTAAAAATAATTCCTCTAAAGAAATACTTATTCAAAATGATTTCTTAATCAAAGAGGCTTATAATGATAATACAAAAAAACTATATATTTTTTTTCTAGACCAAGACTCTATAGACAAGTACTTTAAAATACCTTTAAATAAAACTGTCATTGATAAATCTTTTTTACAAAGACAATTAGTAGATATTCATAATCTTAGAAAGTCAGACACTTTATTTTTTAGTGAAAAAATAGAAAAGATACATTACCAGTTAATCAAGGATCTATAACCACAGGCTTTTGTGCAACCGGTCATGCTGATTTAATTGAAAACGCTTTTTGCGATGGAGGATGTTACTTTGATGCAACCGGCGGAGTAAAAGATATTTTTATTTGGGAGCTACAATAAATTATGAAATATTTACTTTTTTTAATTCTATTATTTTCTTGTACTCCTTCAAGGAGAAACTTATCAAAGGAATTATCTATTGATCATTTCAAAGATCGGGCATTATGCAATTGTATAGTTATGGGCCTTGATAGTAATAGAAATGATTTAGCAATTCAAAAACTTAGATCTTACGATCCTGCTGCAACCGTATTATTTGATTCAATTATTTTCAAAAATATTTTACCTGTTTTGGAACAAATGTATGTTGATTCAGTTAACAAGGTTGGAAGAATGACAGAAGGAGCCCAGGGAAAAAATGTGTTTAGAAGATGTATTGAATATTATAAGAGTACTGAGCTGGATAAGCTTGCACATAATCAATTAAAAAAATGGAGAAAAATTAAAAGTCTTGAAGAATATATTTCTTCCAAAGGCTTTGCCTGGTAATTTTTTCTCAATATAGCAGTGAAAATAAAAAACTTAGTTAAGGTCTGTACGGTTGATTATGTTAGCCTCATTTTTTTTACAATTCTTCTCGCAACATTTTATACCCCTCTTACCTTTAAGTGGGGAGCAGATCCTGCAAACTATTATTACTTATTTCTCATACTTTCTTTAACGCTCCTGTTATCAATAATTTTATTTTTTTATAAAATCAGTTTTAACAGCATTGATCTCTTTATATTTTTTTGGATAGCCTTTCTTTTTATTTCCCAATTTATTTTACCACATGCTTACCTACAAAACGAACAATTCTATTCATAGATAGCGGCCTGTTTGTTTTATTTTTTGTGCAGAAATCTTTTTGCTAATAGAAACATTTTAAATTTATTTCTAATAGCGATTGTGCTGCTTTCAGTATTTGAACTCTGTAAAGCGTACATCGATATACTGAATTTTGGTAAATCTTTGCCAAGAGAAAAAATCAGCGGGGATTTTACAAATAGCAATTTACTGGCTTGCTTTTTATCTGTTACATTACCATTGGCGTATTATGTATCTATAACTTTTCTAAAGAAGAAGATTTTTGGAAAAATGCTTTTTGCATGTTATGCAGTTTTAGTTCTAATATTATTCATCATTTTGCAATCAAGAGGTGCTTTACTGTCAATTATTGTTGGTGTAATATTCATTCTCCCTACTCTAAAACGCACAATACTGCTGGTATTGGTGTCACTATTGTTATTATTATCCATTGCTTTACTATATCTCAAATACAATTCGGTGTTGGGAAGATTACTTATTTGGAAAATAACTTTACTTCATTCTTTCGATTCATTTTTTATAGGGCATGGTACAGGAAGTTTTAATTATCTATATCCATCACTGCAGGCAAATTATTTTATGCAAAATAAAGTGAGTGAGCAAACAGTTCGATTAGCTGATATTCCCCAGGTGCCATTTAATGAATTTATTAATTTCTTTTTTGAAAATGGTTTTATTGGGTTAATGATATTCTGTGGCGTTGTTTACATTGCTTTAAAAATAAGAGGCACAGGAGAAAATCACTTACCTGTTTTTTTAAAAGCTGCGTTGATAATTATTTTAATTAATTCCTTTTTTTCGTACCCTTTTCATGCTACTTTGTTATTGATGATATTGTTTTTCATAATAGCTGCATTATCATCATTTATTAGGACTCGTGTTATCACTACAAATCAAATTGTATCAAAATTAATTTCTGTTTTAATATGCGTTGCTTGTTCATTTGTCCTGATGTATTTATATAAAGAGCAGGATGCTGTCAGGCAATGGAGGAATGCAAGTTTTGTTTTCACTGAAGATGAGGATGCGGAAAATATTATGCGAAATAGTTTTCCAGTATTAAAGAACAGGGGGCAATTCCTCTATAATTATGGAAGCCTTTATATCGAGAAGGGCAAAATAGAAGAAGGCCTGCAGTTACTCGAAAAAGCAAGGGATAATTATAACCAATATGACCTTTATTTATTGCTCGGGTATACTTATGAAAAATTAAATAATTTAAAAAAGGCCGAAGAATATTTTACTTACGCATCCTACATGATTCCGAATAGGTTTGCTCCCAAATATCATCTTGTAAAAGTATATATCTCAGAAGGAAAAATTGAAGAGGCCAAACAATTGGCAAATGAAATTATGAGTATGCCAATAAAAATTCCCTCGGCTAAAATTAATTTTATCAAGCAAAAAGCCCAGGATTTTATAATCAACAATATTAAATAATGTTGAATCGTGTTACCAGCACTTTGATCCTTTATCCTTGCTTAATAAATTTTTATAACCATGTTTTCTTTCCATCAAATCCATTACTTTTGCAGCCCTTAAAAGCCCATGTGGTGAAATTGGTAGACACGTCAGACTTAGGATCTGATGCCGCAAGGTGTGGGGGTTCGAGTCCCTCCATGGGCACTGCTAAAGGTCATTGGTCAATAAGGAAATAGGTTATTAATAATAGTTATCAGCTATTGACTTAATTGACCAATGACAAATAAAACAACAATATAAGTTATGGCTGAAGTTATAAGAGAGAACATTGGTTTATTGCATGATAAATTAACGGTTAAATTAAACAAGGAAGATTATTATCCTTCTTTTGAAAAGTCAATTAAGGACTACAGTAAAAAAGCAAATATCCCCGGTTTTAGGAAAGGTATGGTACCAGCAGGAATGGTAAAAAAAATGTATGGCGCTTCTGTATTTTATGACGCTGTTATAAAGGAAGTTGAAAAAGAAATTCAGAATTATCTTACTACAGAAAAACCTGATTTTTTTGCGCAGCCTTTGCCAATGAGCAGCGACCTGCGTAACCTTGATATGAACGATCCTGGCAGTTACGAATTTCCGTTTGAGATTGGTTTGAAGCCACCGGTCGATATCGATTTTTCAAAAGCAAAGGTTACACTTCATAAAGTGAAAGTTTCTGATGAGATGATAAATGAAGAGATCGGGCGTTTACAAAATCGTCATGGTAAAATGCTGGATCCTGAAACAGTTACCTCGGAAGAGAATGTGCTTAATGTAAATTTTGTAGAAGTTGATGCCGAAGGAAATCCTCTACCAGATGGCATTTCAAAAGATAATTCTTTATTGGTTAAATATTTTATTCCCACTTTTCGTGAGCAATTAATGGGTAAGAAAAAGGATGAGAGTATTGTTCTTCAATTAAATAATGCCTTTGAAGAAAAAGAAAGAGAATGGATAATTGGTGACTTAGGATTAAATAAAGATGATGTTACAGCCGGGGATAAGAGTTTCAAAATGACTATCACCAAAGTAGGCTTGGTAGAAAAAAGAGAATTGAATGAAGAATTTTTTAATGAAGTTTTCCCCGGTAAAGAATTAAAAACAGAAAAAGAATTCAGAAATGAATTAAAGCAGGAAATTAAAAAGAATTGGGATGCACAAAGCCGTGTACAGTTGCACGACCAGATATATCATTTTTTGTTAGATACGCCGATACAATTTCCTGATGAGTTTTTAAAAAAATGGCTGCAAAGGGGAGGCGAAAAAGAAAAATCTCCTGAAGAAGTTGAGGAAGAATTCCCATCATTTACCAATCAATTAAAGTGGACGCTGATAAGTGATAAAATAATTAAAGAAAATAATTTAGAAGTAACGCAGGAAGAGCTGAGAGAAAATATGAAGAAAGAAATTCTTCAATACTTTGGCCAAATGAAAATGGATGGGGACACAAGTTGGATAGAAAGTTATATTGACAGGATGATGAAAGAAGAAAAACAAGTGGATGCCAGCTACAGGAGACTTATTACAGACAAATTATTTACATGGGCAGAAGAACATGTAAAACCGGAGCAGAAAGAAATTTCTGCAGATGAGCTTATAGCTATGCAACACAACCATCATCATTAAGGGGCATCTCTAATTACTGAACTTTCCAAAAGTTGGTAATTATAAACTAACGCCAATGCTTAATTTAAACTTTTGGAAAGTTTAAACTTACTGTTATTAAAGATTCCCTTAATTGAGTTGTCAGTTATTAGTTGTCAGTTGTCAGTAGTAAATAAGTCAGTAAGTCATTAAATTATTACATATTGCACCTGAGGGGATGGGGGCATAATATTTGAAACTTCACTTCCATATAAAATTTCTTCTACAAAATTATATATATGAACCAGGGAAAAGAATTTGAAAAATTTGCTATAAAGCACCAGGGTATCAGCAGCCATACTTTGCATGATTACATACAACATAATGTAACCAACCTTACCCCGAATATTATTGAAGAGCGACCCATGAACATTGCTGTAATGGATGTTTACAGCCGGTTGATGATGGACAGGATAATTTTTTTAGGATATCCTGTAAGTGATGAGGTTGCCAATATTATTACAGCCCAGCTTTTATTTTTAGAAAGCACAGACCGCACGAGAGATATCCAGCTTTATATAAACTCTCCGGGTGGCAGCGTGTATGCAGGTCTTGGTTTATATGATACAATGCAGTTTGTAAGCCCTGATATTGCTACTATATGTACTGGTATGGCAGCAAGCATGGCGGCTGTATTAATGGCTGCAGGCGCACCCGGTAAACGCACTGCTTTAAAACATGCACGCATCATGATGCATCAGCCAAGCGCCGGTGCGATGGGCCAGGCAAGTGATGTAGAGATAACAGTAAACGAAGTAAGAAAAGTAAAACAGGAATTATATGAAGTACTTTCAATTCACACAGGGCAAACTATAGAAAAAGTTGCCAAGGATTGCAACCGTGATTTCTGGATGACAGCCCCTGAAGCAAAAGAGTATGGTTTGGTAGATGAAGTTTTATTGATCAATTCAAAAAAAGAAAAAAAGTTAAAGCCTTAATTATGAATTTTTATAACAAGCAATTTATAAGAATGGAAGAAGAGGAAGTGCCAAAAGAGATTCCGGATAATCCTATGGAGAAAATGATGGGAGGAATGATGTTCGATAAAAAATTTATTGAGCAGAGAAAAATTTTTTTATGGGGAGCGGTTGATGATAAAAGCGCAAAAGATATCACCAACCGTCTATTATATTTAGAAGCTATAGATCCCGGTAAGGAGATCACATTCTTCATTAATTCTCCGGGTGGTGTAATCACAAGCGGTATGGTAATTTATGATACAATGAAAATGATCACTTCGCCGGTAAGCACAGTGTGCATGGGCATGGCAGCAAGTATGGGAAGTATCTTATTAAGCGCCGGTGAAAAAGGAAAAAGATTTATATACCCTCATGGAGAAGTAATGATTCATCAGCCCAGTGGTGGTGGACAGGGTACAAGCGCCGATCTTGAAATTATGGCAATCCAAATTTTAAAAGCCAAGCAATTAGGCGCAAAAATTCTGGCAGAAAATTGCGGTCAAACGTATGAAAAAGTTATGGAAGATTTTGACCGTGATTATTGGATGGATGCAAAAGAGAGTATCACGTACGGTATAGTGGATGGCATAATGGATAAGATATAAGCAACTTTTTGCACAATAATATTGTCAATTTAATACCGATGTTCGCCACCGGTGTTTATCTTTGTATACAATAAAAAATGTTGCTAACTAACCCAACATCAAATAATGGCTAAACAACAAACTTTACATTGTTCATTTTGCGGAAGAAACCGTGATGAGGTAAAAATTCTTATCGCAGGTCAGGAAGGACATATTTGCGAGAATTGCGTTGAGCATGCCCAGGAAATTATCGGTCAGGAAATGATACATCAGCCGGATAAATCTGCGGTTACATCTAACTATAAGCTATCGGTTAAAAAACCAATGGAATTAAAAAAATTCCTTGATGAATATGTAATTGGCCAGGATGACGCAAAGAAAGTTTTAGCTGTTGCAGTGTACAATCACTACAAACGGATGAACCAAAAAATTGATAATGATGTAGAGATTGAAAAGAGCAATATAATAATGGTTGGTGAAACAGGAACAGGAAAAACGTTGCTTGCCAAAACAATTGCCAGAGTTTTAAATGTTCCGTTTGCCATTGTTGATGCCACCGTTTTTACAGAGGCAGGTTATGTTGGCGAAGATGTAGAAAGTATTCTCAGCCGTTTATTACAGGTGTGTAATTTTGATGTTGCTGCCGCCGAAAAAGGTATTGTATATATTGATGAGATAGATAAGATTGCCCGTAAAAGCGATAACCCAAGCATTACAAGAGATGTTAGCGGAGAAGGTGTTCAGCAGGGGTTACTTAAATTGTTGGAAGGTACAGATGTACTGGTGCCGCCACAGGGCGGAAGAAAACATCCTGAACAAAAACTTGTAAAATTAAATACCAGCAACATCTTATTTATTTGCGGTGGTGCGTTTGACGGAGTTGACAGGTTGATTGCCCGCAGGATAAATACCAATGCAATTGGCTTTAATGTAAATAAAGACCAGCAGGAGTATCAGCGTAAAAATTTATTGCAATTTGTAAATGCACAGGATCTTAAAGCATTTGGTTTAATACCTGAATTGCTTGGAAGATTACCTGTTGTAACTTACCTCAATCCTCTTGATGCTATAACACTTCGCAGCATACTAACAGAGCCTAAAAATTCTCTTATTAAGCAATATGTAAAATTGTTTGACATAGAGGGAATAGAACTTATTATAGATAATGATGTGTATGATTTTATGGTAGAGAAAGCTATGGAATATAAATTAGGCGCCCGCGGGCTTCGCAGTATTTGCGAAAGCATTCTCACCGATGCAATGTATGAACTGCCATCTCAAAAAGTAAAGAGCTTTCATCTTACTATGGAATATGCTACCCGTAAATTTAAAATAAGCAAGTTGAGTATTTTAAAAGTTGCGTAGTAATTATAGCACATAGATTTCTTACTAAAATTAATCTCAGAATATTCGTATTCTACAATCACTTTTATAGCATACTTCCATTTTCCGTTTATTTCACGCAAAGTAACAACGGTGCAAAGACGCAACGTATAAACTATAATTTGCGCCTTAAATTTCCTTTGCTTCTTTACGTGATATCTTTTCTTTTCCACTATTTTCAAACAATGCAGAAATATAAACTGCATTTACTTTTTTTCATTTTATTTTTACCACACAAACTCACAATTCACTACGCACATGGTTGATGTTATTCTCGGCTTACAGTTTGGCGATGAGGGCAAAGGAAAAATTGTAGATTATTTTGCAAAGGGATACGATGTTATTGCCCGTTTCCAGGGTGGGCCAAATGCAGGCCACACTTTGTATGTAGATGGGAAAAAAATTGTTCTGCATCAAATTCCTTCCGGAATTTTTCATGAAAAAAAGATCAACCTTATTGGCAATGGTGTTGTACTTGATCCTGTTATTTTAAAAAGAGAATGTGATTCAGTTGCAGCAATGGGTATTGATTACAGAAAAAACCTTTTCATCAGTCAACGGGCACATTTAATTTTGCCAACTCATCGTGCCATTGATAAAGCCAGTGAAGCATCTAAAGGCAATGAAAAAATTGGCTCTACTCTAAAAGGAATAAGCCCTGCTTATATGGATAAAACCGGCCGTAACGGTTTACGGGTAGGTGACCTGCTTGATAAAAGTTTTACAACACAATACATCCGGTTAAGATTAAAGCATCAAAAGCTTTTGGAAAATTTTTCATTTAATGAAGATATATCTGTATGGGAAGAAGAGTTTTTTGAAGCACTTGAATTTTTGAAAGGATTGCAAATTGTAAATGGAGAATATTTTATAAACGATAAAATTCAGCAAGGCAAAAAAGTATTGGCAGAAGGTGCGCAGGGAAGCATGCTGGATGTTGATTTTGGCACCTTTCCTTTTGTAACATCATCCAATACAATTTCAGCCGGCGTTTGTTCCGGTCTTGGTATTGCGCCACAAAAAATAAAAGAGATACTGGGTGTTACCAAAGCATATTGTACCAGGGTAGGCAGCGGCCCATTTCCTACAGAATTAAATGATGAAACCGGGGAACAATTAAGAAAGATCGGTAATGAATTCGGAAGCACTACCGGCCGCCCCCGCCGTTGCGGATGGATAGATCTTGTGGCATTAAAATTTGCCTGCATGATAAATGGAGTGACACAATTGGTTATGACCAAGGCCGATGTTTTAGATTCTTTGGATACCTTGCAGGTATGTAATAAATATACAATAGATAATAAGGAAATTGATGAAATCCCTTTCCAGATGATGCGAATGAATATTGAGCCGGTATATCAAAGTTTTGAAGGTTGGAAAACAGATATAACAGCAGTAAAAACTTTTGAGGAATTGCCTTCTAAAATGAAAGCGTATATAAATTATCTGAATGAGACTTTAAATATTCCGGTAAAATTTATTTCAAATGGCCCGGGAAGTGACCAGATCATTGTGGCATTATGATTGCGGATGGCAACAGTATTAATTAAAATAGTAAAAAAATATTTAAATATTTTTGGCTAATTGAAAAACTCGTAGAAATTTTACATTATTAATCCCATAGCACATGAAATCAAAAATTGATAGTAAAAAGCCTTCAGCAAAAAAATCTTTTTCCGAAGACGATGAAATTACTTCCAAAAAGGCCTCTTCAAAACCTGAAACAGACGATGATGATGATGATGATATGGATATGGATGAAAAGCCTGTAAAAAAAGGAAAGGCATCCGCAAAAAAAGGAAAAGGTGATGACGATGATGAAGATGTAGAAGATGTTGAAGATGATTGGGAAAAAACGGAAGATGACGATTACGACCCGGACTTTGAAGAGTTTGATATTCCAAAATCAAAAATAAAAGCAGGACCTTCAAAAAAAGGTAAAGCCGATGATGATGATCTTGGTCTTGATGATGATTTTAAAACGCTTGACCTTTTTAATGAAGGCGCAGGAGGTGATGAAGATGACGATGAGGATTTTTAGTGATCCGATTTGTTGTGCTATAAAAAATAGTGAATAGAAAGTTTATATCTTACCCGATAAATAATTTTATTGAGGTTAAACAAAAAATGTTGAATTGGACAAAACAGTTCAACATTTTTTGTTTACTCGATAATAATCAATATAATTTTTCCCATCTGCAGTTTGAATGTTTATTAGCAGCAGGCTCAGTAGAAACGCTGCAATCAATACCTGGACATGCTTTTGATAATTTGCAGGATTTCGTCAGCAAAGAAAAGGATTGGATATTTGGCCACTTCAGCTACGATCTAAAAAATGAGATCGAAAATCTATCTTCTCAAAATTTTGATGGCATTCAATTTCCTGACCTGTTCTTTTTTATTCCCGAAATTGTTTTGATCTTAAAAAAGAATACATTGGATATCGGGCTTATTACAGGCGATCCTGATATTGTTTATCAAAATATTCTTTCTGCTTCCGAAGATCGTACTATCAAAAAATCAATTGCTACAATAAAAAGCAGGTTTTCAAAAGAGGAATATTTGGAAACAGTTGAGCGAATCCAGGAGCATATTCTTCGCGGTGATTGTTATGAATTAAATTTTTGCCAGGAATTTTATGCAGAGAATTGTGAGATAGATCCATTGGATATTTATATAAAGCTTAGCCAACTTTCTCCAAATCCTTTCGCGGGCTTTTATAAGCTTGATGACAAATTTTTAATATGCTCCAGTCCGGAAAGATATTTAAAGAAGGTTGGTGATAAAATATTTTCCCAGCCAATAAAAGGAACATCTAAAAGAAATTTAAATAATTTAAAAGAAGATGAAATAAATAAAAAAAATCTTTCTGAAAGTAAAAAAGAGATCTCAGAAAATGTAATGGTAGTAGATCTTGTGCGTAATGATCTTAGTAAAGTATGTATAGAAGGGTCAGTAATAGCTGATGAGCTTTTTGGGCTTTATACTTTTCCTCAGGTTCATCAAATGATCTCAACCATAAGTGGCACCCTAAAGAAACCTATCATTCTTTCTGATATTTTAAAGGCTACTTTTCCTATGGGTTCTATGACAGG
Organism: Chitinophagales bacterium; assembly: GCA_025353485.1. Classification (GTDB taxonomy): domain Bacteria; phylum Bacteroidota; class Bacteroidia; order Chitinophagales; family Chitinophagaceae; genus Ginsengibacter. Next base: position 388 of record JANXQO010000123.1, on the reverse strand, counting down.
TGTTCCTAAAAAAAGTGTGATGCAATTAATAGAGCGATATGAAAAAACAAAACGTGGTTTATTTTCCGGGACTATAGGTTATATAACTCCGGAAGGTGATTTTGATTTTAATGTAGTGATACGTAGCCTGCTGTATAATTCAACCGATAAATATGTAAGTATGCAGGCAGGCTCGGCGATTACTTTTTATAGTGAGGCAGAAAAGGAATATGAGGAATGCCTGGTAAAAATTGAAGCCATGAAAAAAGTGCTGGAGTAATTATTTTTTCTTTTTGAATATTTTCTTGTCCCGATAGCTATCGGGAGGATAAACCGTTTTAGTTTCGGTATTTACTGTATTTAATAAAACATGTACGCACTCATTTAGAATAGGATATTTATTGGCTAC
>JANXQO010000094.1 GCA_025353485.1 Chitinophagales bacterium | reverse complement strand
AAGATATAATGGTTGGAATAAATTTGAAGAACTGCCTTCTCTCCATGTGGAGAGGAGGTTAGGTGGTGAGGTTTAGGAAAGCCTCATCCTCTTATCCTTCTCTTTTTGGAGAAGGACGCTACAATTAAATAAAGCCAAACATATTTTATTACACATCAACAATAAAATACCTCATCAAATATAATTTTTGTTGAGTTATATAATGATGATGAAGTGGAAGATATAATGGTTGGAATAAATTTGAAGAACTGCCTCCTCTCCATGTGGAGAGGAGGTTAGGTGGTGAGATTTAAAATAAATATCTTCATCCAAAGAAATCAAATTAATGAGTATACATATTAGCGCTAAGAATGGAGAAATTGCCAGGATCGTTTTAATTGCGGGTGATCCTTTACGGGCAAAACATATTGCAGAAAATTTTTTAGAGGATAGTAAACTGGTAAGCAGTACACGCAATGCATTTTATTATACCGGAACATACAAAGGAACACCTGTAACTATTGGCGCCAGCGGGATGGGCTGCCCTTCTATAGGAATTTATTCTTACGAATTGTTTAATGAATATAATGTTGAATGCATCATCCGCATTGGAACCGCAGGAGCTTATTTTGAAACTTCAAAAGTGTATGATGTAATAAATGTGGATAGGGCTTTCAGCGAATCAACTTATGCAAAATGTGCTTTTGATATTGATGAAGATAATATTCAACACCAGGGCAAAGCGTTTGAAATAATTAATAAGACTGCTAAAACTTTAAATATCCCAATCAGTAAAGGAGCTATTCATTCCAGTGATGTATTTTATAGAAAAGATACTGCAGTGCCAAAGATCGCTATTGACAATAATTGTTCGGCTGTAGAAATGGAATCCTTTACATTATTTTTTAATGCAAAATATTTGAATAAGATGGCAGCAACTATTGTAACTATTTCTGATATTATTCCTACGCACGAAGGTATGAGCGCCGACCAGCGTGAACGTTCATTGGAGACGATGTATAATTTGGCGTTGGAAAGTGTGGTGGAGATTGGAAAGATTGTCTGAACCATGATTTGGGGAGATCAGATGATTAAAAAGATTAAAAATAATTTTGATCATCATTCAACATAATAATCCTATTAATCTTTTAATCTTATAAATCATGGTTCAGACAATGGCTCGCTTAAAAAATCCACCGCCTTCACCATATCATCTCTCAACACTCTGTCAGCATTATTAAAAGAAACTTTTTCTCTGAATGCCGCAACAATTTTTTCTATCTCAGGAGAAGAACGTAAAGGTCTTCTAAATTCCAAAGCCTGTACAGCCGTTAATAATTCAATTGCCAAAACTCTTTCAACATTTTTCACCACACGCAAACATTTTGTTGCAGCATTGGCACCCATACTTACATGATCTTCCTGGTTATTGCTGGATGACATTGAATCAACCGATGCCGGTGTACACAATTGTTTGTTCTCGCTAACAATGCCTGCTGCTGTGTATTGCGGTATCATAAGTCCTGAATGTAATCCCGGATTTTTTACAAGAAAAAGCGGAAGTCCTCTTTGTCCGCTTAATAATTGATACGTTCTTCTTTCAGAAATGCTTCCTAATTCTGCCATTGCGATGGCAAGAAAATCGAGCGTTAATGCCAATGGTTGTCCATGAAAATTTCCACCACTTAAAATCAAATCATCATCAGGAAAAATATTAGGATTATCAGTTACCGAATTGGCTTCTTTTAAAAACACATTCTGTACATGATCAAAAGAATCTTTTGTAGCGCCATGCACCTGCGGTATACATCTGAAAGAATATGGATCCTGTACCTGCAATTTTTTTTGTCTTACAATCTCACTCCCTTTCAATAATTCTCTTAATCTTGCCGCAGTATCAACCTGTCCTTTGTGGCACCGGATGTTATGAATTTTTTCATTAAAACAATCATCTACCCCATCAAATGCTTCAAAGGAAATGGCAGCAATACTATCAGCCCATGCAATTAATCTTTCTCCGATAATAAGACTATGCAAACCATAAGCAGCCATAAATTGTGTTCCGTTTATTAATGCCAGCCCTTCTTTACTTTGCAATTGAATTGGCTTCCACTCAAACTTTGCAAGCATTTCTTCAGCGCTATGTTTTATGCCTCTATAATAAACTTCTCCCAAACCTATCAGTGGTAAACTCAAATGACTTAATGGCGCCAGATCTCCTGAAGCGCCCAGTGAACCTTGTGTATAAATAACAGGCAACACATCATTATTATACATCTCAGTTAAACGCTTTACTATCTCAATACCAACACCGGAATAACCATAACTAAGGCTTTTAATTTTAAGCACCATCATCAGCTTTACAACTTCCTTTGGCACTTCTTCTCCCACTCCGCATGCATGCGATTTTAATAAGTTATTTTGCAATTCTTCCAATTGTGTATTGCTGATCTTTACATCCTGGAAGAAACCGAAGCCTGTATTAATGCCATAATACAATTCACCAGAGTTGCTTAATTTTTTATCGAGATATTTTCTGCACTTTACTATTTTTTCTTCCGCATCTTCTGTTAAGGATAGTTGGTGATCTTTAAAGATCAGATCTTTTACCTGTTCAAAATTCAGCCAGCTATCATCTATTTTCAAATAATTTTTGCTCATATCTTACTCTTATAACTCAATTAATTTTTATTATTCCTGCATAGAATCAAAAGTAATTAAAACCATTTGTCTGAACTATGATTAAATTGTCTGAACCATGATTTATAGGCTTTTAAGATTACCAGGATTTTTGTCACTAGAATAGCAAAAGCATAATTTTTGCAGGTGTTGATGGAAAAGCTGGGAAGATACCCCTCTAAGTCTCCCCTAAAGGAGAGACTTGCTAACGCTACATTATGGCCGTCATTTAAATTCTAAAATTCAAAAATAAATTTGAAATATAAACTTCACTTTATACGAACGGATTTGTGTGTTAGCAAGCCACTCCTTCGGAGGGGTTTGGGGGAGGCTTTTTATTTTTTAAACATGAAATAAACGGCACCTAAAATAAACATAAAGCTCACGAGATATTTCCAATGAAAAGGTTCTTTAAGATAAAAGATTGCGAACAAAGCAAACACTACAAGGGTTATTACTTCCTGCGTTAGCTTTAATTGAAAACCAGACATGCCATTTGCATAACCAATTTTATTGGCAGGCACCATAAAACAATATTCAAAAAAAGCTATTCCCCAGCTGATAAGAACTAATTTCCAAATGGGGAGTTCAGTATTTTTTAAATTTCCATACCAGGCAAACGTCATAAAAATATTTGAGGCTAAAAGTAAAAGGATAGTACGCATAAAAAATGTAATGAGAGAGAGAAATTAAAACAAATTATATGCGATCTAAGAAAGCTAAAGAAAAAGCCAACAAATAAACATTCGCCGGCTTCAAGAGAACCCCATACTATTTATGTAAAATAATATCCCGCAATTTTGTGTCATCTCCCTGCTGCAGAACTATATTGCTTACCAGCGAATCTTTATAGCCATTGGAAGGATGAATAAAAACATTTACGGTTGTCGCATTAATACCCCGTATTTTAAACTCTCCATTATGCTCTGTAATTGCTTTTACAGTATCCGTTCCATTAATTACTGAAACTATTACCGGCTGGGCATCTTCGGGCTTTACTTTTCCTTCAAGCTCCTGCGAATGCCCTTTACTGAATGAATTAATGCGTGGATTTAATTCAAATTGGTTATGGTGCATTTCTATAACAGAACCATGTCCGTCAAAATCCAACCACAATCTAAAGTGGATAGGATCCAGCATGTCAGTATTTTGAATATTAATGATCACCTGCTTTTCATTATTATGTAATGCAAGAGGAAATGTTGCTCCCTTAATAACTACAGAATTTCCTGTTCCTAAAGTAAGGCGGATCTTTTTAATTTCTCCGCCTGCAATAAAGCCGGTAGCAAATAAAGTATCAACCCCATTTCTAAAACGCAGGATGTTATAAATGCCCGGGCGGATATTTAGTGTGTCCCAATGTTCGGTTCCATTTTGTTTTTCAACTTTTACTTCCAGCATTTGTATGTCAATAAAAATTGAATCGAAGATGAGGCTCTGATCATCTGTAAGAAAAACTGAAAGCTGATTTTGCCCTGAAGGAACAGTGTTAGTAATAGTTTGAGAGATAGAAGTTTCTTTTTTGCAGGAAGCTATTAGTATTGCAATACCGAAGAAGGCTGCAATAAAAGCTTTATGATTAAAATTTTTCATTGTAAATAATTTAAGGATTAATAAGATAGATTTATCATACCACTAAATTACTTACCGCTATAGCTTGATCACTATCAATGTTGCTGAATACAATAAAGTTTAGTATTGAACAGGAAAAAAATTTGGTTGTAATTTTAACTGCCCTTTAAATCTCCCCTAAAGAAGAGACTTGCTAACGCTACCCATGCCGTGTTTAAAAGCAGTACATGAATTTGAATTTTAAATTTGATTTTATACAAACTGGATTTTGAGTTCGTAAGTATTCTCAGATTTAGCGGAGGCCTTTCTGTGCCGAGAAGATCAAATATTTCCATAATTTCTTTTTCAATGTCTTGTATTGAAGCCATGCCGTGTCAACATTATTTTTTGACAATCCGGTAGCATTGGGATGAAAAAGATGATAGACTTTAGTTGGAATTAATCCGAGAAAATATGCAGTGTATAATCTTTTTACGGAAGGTATAATTGCATTTGATGCATCTTCTATGTCAACAATTGAGAAGCCTGTATCAGTAAGTTGCTGTTCAAATTTTTCTTTTGTAGTATGTTCTTCTATGGCCCAGCCGTGCGCTAAACGCTGCATCCATTCTGCATTTTTTCCTGTTATACTTTCGTTCTTATAAATATCAACAACAACTAATCTGCCGCCGGGTTTTAAAATGCGAAACGTCTCTTTTAAAAATTCTGATTTATCCTTTACATAACAGGTGCTTTCAATTGCCCAGATAACATCAAAAGAATTATCAGCAAAACCTGTTGCGGTATAATCTTTTTGTAAAAATGTAACATGCTGCTCTACGTTTTCTTTTTTAGCCGAAGCGGTTGCAAGGCTGATCTGCCTTTCACTTAAACTTATACCTGTTACTTTACATCCAATATTTTTTGCCATCCAAATTGCCGAACCTCCTACCCCACAACCTGCATCTAATGCAACATCTTCTTTTGAAATATGAGCATGTTGCGAAATTATTTTATTGATATTTAAAAGAGCTTCATGAAAATTTTTTGTTGATGAATCCCAATATCCATAATGCAGCGACCTGCTTTTGTGAAGGTTCCAATGCAGGCGATAATGAACTTCGCTAAGGTCGTAATAACGTTCTATATCTTTTTTGCTAAACATGTTTTTGATGTACGGGGTACGAAGTAAGATGTACGATGTTGATGGTGCAATTCAATAATGAATATTCAAAACTTAATCTCAATTATTTTTGCCTTATACCTCTTTAGTGGATAGGGGCTTAATTCAAACTTCTGAAATCTACAGATACTAGTTTACTTACACCGGCCTCCTGCATGGTTACTCCATAAATTACATCAACTGCAGCCATCGTCATTTTGTTGTGCGTAACAATTATGAATTGTGATTCTTTGCTGAACTGCCTTATCATCTGTGTGAACTTGCCCACATTGGCATCATCCAGCGGTGCATCCACCTCATCCAAAATACAAAATGGTGCAGGCTTAATTAAATAGATAGCAAATAAAAGCGCTGTTGCGGTAAGCGTTTTTTCTCCGCCACTTAACTGCGTAATGGAAGTTGGGCGCTTGCCTTTTGGCTTTGCAATAATATCAATTCCTGTTTCGGCAAGGTCATCAGGGTTTTCAAGAATCATATCGGCGGTATCATCTTCAGTAAATAATGCCTGGAAAACTTTTTTAAAGTTCTCTCTTACCTTATTGAATGTATCAAGGAACTGCTGATTGGCAGTGGCTTCCACCTCCTGTATGGTTTGCATCAGTGATTCTTTCGCGGTGATAAGATCGTTCTTTTGTTCTAAAATAAATTCGTACCTCTTTTTCATTTCGGTGAAAGCTTCAATTGCAGTTGGATTTATTTCACCCATATTTTCAAGCCGCTTTTTCATCCTGTCATTTTTTTCCTGCAATTCTTCCAGCGGTGTTTCTGTATTTCTTTCTTCATCAAGAATACCATCAAGGTCAACTTTAAATTCTACGCTTAACCTTTCTTTCATTCCGGCAAGCTGTAGTTTTAATTCGTTCAGCCTGTCCTTAATTTCATTCAGCAAATGATCTATCTGTTCTTTTGATTTTTGTTTCAGGCGAAGCTCACTTTCTTTTTCATTTAAGGCATTTCTGAAATTATAATATGCCTGGTCAGTTTCGTTTAATTTTCTTTCTTCTTCTTCTTTATTTTTTAACATTGATACAACTGCAGATTCGAGATCACTCAACAGGGCTGCTGTTTCTGTTATACTTACTGATGATTCTGCAAGTTGTTTATTACTATTTTCTATCTGTACATTCAGATCAGTTAGCTGGTTGGTTTTAAACTCCAGTTCCTGCTGTAATGCAGTAAGCTTGCTTTGCTGGCGGGTTAATACAAGATTGTTTTCGTTGTATAAATTATTTACAGCGTTATATTCCTGTTCTGCAGCAACATAATCCTGCTCTGCCACCTGCATTTTGGTTGACAGTTCATCCATTTGTAAATTAAGTTGCTCAAGTTCTGTTCTTGTAGCTGCAATGGATTGATGATTGTTATTCAATTGTGATTGTAATTCCTGCAATCTTTGTGAACCTGTTTCTTCTGCAAGATGAATATTCTCAAGTTTATTCTGCAATGCAAAAACAGTATTGGTAAAAGCATTAATATCCTGCTGTGTTTGATTGATAGCATTCTCTTTAAGTTCCTGGTTAAAAACTATCACCTCATTGGAACGGGTGCTGATAACCGCTTTTAAGTCGTTTACTAATTTTTCCTGTGAAGCAATTTGTTTTATCAACTTCTCAAGGTTTTTTACACGACCAATTTTTTTACCTTCAAATAAACCTACACTTCCACCTGCTAAAAAATATTTCCCTTTTACATACTTACCATGTTTTTCCAATACAACTGCACCATTGCTGTTTTGTAAAGCATTTTCATCTTCTGCAATAAATACATTGGCTAATAAATAATTGGCAAGGCTGCGGTATTTTTCGTCAACCTCAATAACATTTAATGCCGGTATAGAATTTTGTGGCGCAGAGGTTTCTAATACCTGTGCTTCATTCAACTGATCCAACAGGAAAAAATTTGCTTTACCTTTTTTGTTATCATCCAGTAATTGAACTGCCTGCAATCCTTCTTCAAGATTTTCTACAACATAATAGTTAAGATAAGGCTCTAAAACATTTTCAACTGCGGCACGGTATTCTTCCTTTACATAAATAATATCAGAGAGAATAGGAGCCGCATGATTCCATCCTGAATTTTTATGAAGAAATTTCACACTTTCAGGGTAGCCTTCCATGGAATCTATAAGGCTTTTTAAAAGATCGTGTTCATTTTTTCTTGCGTCAAGTTTGCGGCTTTCCCCTGCCAGTTCATTTCTTAATTCATCAAGTACAGCCTGGGTTTGCAGAATCTGTTCTTTGGTAAATTGATTATGCTGCTGCAATTGCTGCAGATCAGTTTTCTTTTGTTCAAGCTCTTTTGCTTTTATCTCTTTTTCTTTTTCTAATTCCTTCAGTTGATTTTGGCGGAACAATTTTTCTTCTTCTATCTGCGCAATTGTTCTTTGCAGATTATGAATTGAAGTATCAGCAACGGCAACTTTTTTCTCTGCTTCAAACTGGTTGCGCTGAATACTTTGATGCCCTCTTCTTAATTCATCAACCGCAGATCTTTTATCATCAAACACTTTTCTTTTTTCTGCAACATCATTTTTTAAAGAATCCAGTTGTGCTTTCAGCTCAATTAATTTTGCATCCTCATCTTTTATCTGTTGCTGCGTAAACTGTATGCTTTCGTCAATACCTTTTAATTGGCCTTCGGCTTTCTTTAAAAAATCGTGCAAGCTTGTTTCTCTTTCTTTTAAATGCTGAAGCCGTTGTGCACTAAGGCTTTTCTCACTTTCTTTATTGCGAACGGTATTGTGCAACTCATTAAATGCATGCTGCATTTGCTGCAATGCTTTTTCTTTTTCTATAAAGAGAATTTTTTCTTTTTCTACTGCAGCTTCTTCAGTTGCAATAGAAGCTTCCATCTCAATGCGCCTGTCAGTCCCGGCATGCATCTGCTCATTCAGGTCTTTATACGTAATATTAAAACCTTCCAGCGCTGCCTTCGCCAGTTCAATACTTATTTCTTTATATTCTTTTTTTATCTCGTAATATTTCTCAGCTTTTTTTGCCTGGCTTTCTAACGTTTTTAATTGATTATTTATTTCGAATAGAAGATCTTCTATTCTTGCCAGGTCAAGCTCTGTGGCATCTAATTTTAATTTGGCTTCTTTTTTTCTTGTTTTGTAAATGGAAATTCCGGCGGCTTGTTCCAGCATTCTGCGGCGGCTATTCTCTTTATCACGGATGATGTCATCAACCATTCCCAGTTCAATGATAGCATAACTATCGGTGCTGATACCTGTATCAAGAAATAAATTATGAATGTCTTTTAGCCGGCAGCTAACATCATTTAAGCGGTATTCACTTTCGCCATTTTTATAAAATTTACGGGTTACAGTAACTGTATTAAATTCTGTGGGAAGAAGATTCTTTGTATTCTCGAAAGTGAGGCTTACTTCTGCAAGTCCGCTGGCACTGCGGGTTTTGGAGCCATTAAAAACAAGGCTTTCAAGATTCTCACTTCTTAACTGGCTAATCTTTTGCTCACCAATTACCCAGCGTATGCTATCTACAATGTTACTTTTACCGCAACCATTCGGGCCAATAACACCGGTTATTCCTTCATCAAAATTTATCGTTGTTTTGTCGGCAAAACTTTTAAAACCTTTAATTTCCAAGCTCTTTAATCTCACAGATTCGGGGTTTATTTTAGGGTGGCAAATATATTGTATAAGTTAGAAAGAAATATTTGGAAGTATGCGCTAAGGTTTCATAGTTATACACAGCTTTTTCACAGGGATTGTCTGAACTGTTAAATTGTCTGAATCAGGATTAATGGGATTAAAGGATTAATTGTCTGAACCATGATTTATGGAATTAAAGGATTAACGAGATTAGAATTGTCTGAACCATGATTTTATGAGATTAAAGGATTAATGGGATTAAATAATTACGTAGGATCAATTTTTTGTTGATAGCTTTTTACAGAAGGCAGTCGTTCGCATTAGTATAATCAAAATGAATTTTATAGATTTGTTATCCTTAAAATGCTTACCAGTTAATAATAGCCCTGCTTTTCATACACAATCAAAATACAGGGTAAAAATATTTTATGAAGAATATAAAGCTTATTGAAGTGCCAAGTGAAATAGGTGCCGGCACCCGTGGCGCAAGCCTGGGTATTGATGCTATTAAAATTGCTGCGCTTGATTTTATGAGCAACTTCTTTGTTCACTTTCCTTCAGAGAAAATTGAAACTGAGAACAGGTTATTATTTGAACCGATATCATCGCCTTATGCCAAAAGAATTAATGGTGTGCTTGCCATGTACGAAAAGGTAAGCAAGGCAGTAGCTGATGCTATGAAAAATAATTTTTTTCCTGTTGTTATCAGCGGAGATCACAGTAATTCAGGTGGTACTATTGCCGGCATAAAAGCTGCAAAGCCAAAAAGTAAATTAGGTGTGATATGGATTGATGCGCATGCAGATCTGCATACACCTTACACAACTCCTTCAGGAAACATGCATGGCATGCCACTTTCGGCTGCTATCGGGGAAGATAATGAAGAAAGCAAAGTGCATGAGCTTGACGAAAAAACAAAAAAACAATGGGATCAGTTAAAACAATTCGGCAAAATTTTCCCTAAAGTTTTTCCTGAGGATGTTGTATTTATTTCTTTAAGAGATTATGAAAAAGAAGAAAGGTTTTTAATTGAGAAATATGATATGAAGATCATAACCACGAATGAGATTCGCCGTAAAGGCGCAGAAAATGTGGTGCGTTCTGTACTGCGCTATTTGAGTGACTGCACTGATATTTATGTAAGCTTTGATGTTGATTGCCTGGATGCTTCCATTAGCCGCGGCACAGGAACCCCTGTGAGCAATGGTTTGCGGGAAAGAGAAGCGGAAGATCTTAAGTAAATTTATGCAGAACAGGAAGATATGTTGCTTTGAAATAACGGAAGTAAACCCAACACTCGACAAAGAAAACCTGATGGCAGAAATTGCTTTTAATATTTTACAGAGAAGTGTGAATGTGCTGATGATGAATTAACCCCTAACCCCCTAAAGGGGAATAAGAAAGTTATTCTGATGCAAAACTTAAAATATTTATTATGAGCCAGGCATTTGTAAAAGAAAGTGATGATCAATGGCTGCATGATATTCAGCCTACATTAAATGCACTTGTAGTTTATCTCACAAGAGAGAATAATGGAGTAAGAGTTTATGAGAAGAAAAGTTTTATTGATAAAAAAGGAAAAGAAATACACGAAATGAGTAATGGATTATCGTATGCAAAAGATGACAACAGCAAATGGTATGTTGCGTAATAAAATCGTGAAACGTGAGACGTGAAAGGTGAAACGTAAAACGTAAGTTAAATTCTATAAACCAAACTGATCGCCTTTCTTCTGTCTGTTCTTGGCTAATGCAGGATCAATCTTTATCGCTTCATCACACATAGCAATTCCCCGTTCTTTTTGTCCCATTTTTTGAAAAGTGATTCCTGCCATATATAATGAGTTGGCATCTTTGGCATTTAGCTCCAGTAATTTTTGGTAATAACTTAATGCTTCTTCATAATGTTTTGCAGTGTATAATGCCTGTGCCATATCATTTAAAAGCTCTTTGTTATTAGGCTTTCTGGATAAAACAATTGTAAGATTTTTTAATCCGTTATCAATATCACCGGTATTTATATAAGCGAATCCAAGGTTCTCATAAAAATCATTTGACTTTGGATAGCCTGCAGTGCCTGCCATCACAAAATATTTTTTTGCATTTAGATAGTCGTTGGAATTGTATAACTGTAATGCCAGCTCATACATCCAAACGTTTTTTGCAGGATCTAAAACAAGTGCTTTTTGATATT